>JBJEJS010000032.1:0-4496 GCA_051878235.1 Candidatus Cryptobacteroides sp. | reverse complement strand
TGTAATATTTGAGGATTCCATCAACGGGCTCAAGGCTGCAAGGGGATCCGGGGCGATGGTCGTAGGGCTGACCACGTCAAATTCTCCAAACATAGTCAGGGAATATGCCGATTTCGTCATACCGGATTTCAGAGGGTATGTCTTCTCCGATTTCATCAGGAAATCTCCATCAAAGATTCCTGAATTTTGCTTAAAATAATTTCTTCATTGAGAGTTTTTTTCTATCTTTGCGCACGAAAAACAGAAGCGATGATTGTCCTGTCCTGCACATATCATTCTGAATCATTTCCGAATTGTGACGGAAGCGGCAGTTGTTTTTTAGTTGACCACCTTTCAGGCGGTCATTTTTTTATATACCAACACTAATCGTTTGTAAGAATGGAAAGAAAAGGAGCAGTCTTAATTCTTGAGAACGGAATGTCTTTCAGCGGCTATTCATTCGGGTATGACGGGCCTTGTGACGGTGAGGTTGTGTTTTCGACGGCAATGGTCGGCTATCCGGAGAGCCTGACGGACCCTTCCTATTCCGGACAGATTCTATGTGTGACATATCCTCTGATAGGCAATTACGGAGTGCCGGACGACGGTGTTGACGAGTGGGGAATCTCAAAGAATTTCGAATCCGAAAGAATTCACGTGAGGGGGCTGGTGATTTCTGACTGTTCATTTGAATACAGCCATTGGAATGCTGTCAAGAGTCTGGACCAGTGGCTGCGCGAACAGAAAATCCCTGGGATATACGGCATTGACACGAGGGAACTCACAAAGATTCTCCGGGAGAACGGCTCGATGCTCGGAATGATTGTGCCGCAGGGTGTTCAGAAGAGTTTTCCTGTGCTGGACCCTAATCTTGAGAATCAGGTGGCTGTGGTCAGTTGCAAGGAAGTTATCCGCTATGGCAAAGGGGAGAAAAAGGTCGTGATGGTGGACTGCGGAGTGAAGCACAACATCCTCAGGTGCTTCGTGCACAGGGGAATCGAGATTATAAGAGTGCCTTGGGACTATGATTTCAACACCCTTGAATACGACGGGCTTTTCATTTCCAACGGCCCCGGAAACCCGGGTTTCTGTGATGTGACTGTGGCAAACATCCGCAAGGCTATGGAGACGGGGAAACCTATTTTCGGAATCTGTATGGGAAACCAGCTGCTTTGCCGCGCTGCGGGGGCGGATACCTACAAGTTGAAATACGGACACCGCAGCCACAACCAGCCTGTCAGGATGGTCGGCACCAACAGATGCTTCATCACTTCCCAGAATCACGGTTTTGCGGTTGACAACAGCACATTGCCGGATGAGTGGGAGCCGCTTTTCATCAATATGAATGACGGGACGAATGAGGGGATAAGGCACAAGAGCAAGCCTTATTTCTCCGCCCAGTTCCATCCGGAGGCTTCCAGCGGCCCTACCGACACCGAATTCCTTTTTGATGAATTCATCAGCAAACTCTAAAACCAGTTCCATAATTACGAAAACAATGATAGACAGCAACATAAAGAAGGTGGTGGTCCTCGGTTCCGGGGCCCTGAAAATCGGTGAGGCCGGAGAATTTGACTACTCAGGCTCACAGGCGCTCAAAGCATTGAAGGAAGAGGGGATAGAGACGATTCTGATAAATCCCAACATTGCGACTGTCCAGACTTCGGAGCAGGTTGCGGACAAGATATATTTCCTGCCTGTCACGCCTTATTTCGTCGAGAAGGTCATCCTGAAGGAGCATCCCCAGGGAATCCTTCTTGCCTTCGGAGGGCAGACGGCACTGAACTGCGGAGTGGAACTCTACAAGAGCGGCGTTCTTGAGCGCAACAATGTAAAGGTGCTCGGGACTCCTGTGCAGGCAATCATCGACACGGAGGACCGCGAACTTTTCGTGGAGAAACTGGACCAGATTGATGTCAAGACCATCAGGTCGCACGCTGCCGAGACGCTTGAACAGGCGAAAGAGGCGGCTGCATCCCTCGGTTACCCTGTGATTATCAGGGCGGCATACGCCCTCGGAGGTCTGGGCTCAGGATTCTGCGACAATGAGCAGGAACTGGAACAGACCTGTGAGAAGGCTTTCTCGTTCTCGCCCCAGGTGCTTGTGGAGAAATCCCTCAAGGGGTGGAAGGAAATCGAGTATGAGGTGGTCAGGGACAGGTACGACAACTGCATCACCGTCTGCAATATGGAGAATTTCGACCCTCTCGGAATCCACACGGGGGAGAGCATCGTGGTCGCTCCGTCACAGACCCTCACCAATGAGGAATACCATTATCTCCGTGAACTGGCAATCAAGATTGTGCGCCACATCGGAATCGTGGGGGAGTGCAATGTGCAGTATGCCTTCAATCCTGATGCGATGGACTACAGGGTGATAGAGGTTAATGCCCGCCTGAGCCGTTCATCCGCCCTCGCTTCCAAGGCAACAGGTTATCCTCTGGCATTCGTGGCTGCGAAACTCGGTCTGGGCTACGGCCTGTTCGACCTGAAGAATTCCGTCACAAAAGAGACTCCTGCATTCTTCGAGCCCGCCCTTGACTACATCGTCTGCAAGATTCCGCGCTGGGACCTCTCGAAATTCCACGGCGTGTCAAGGAAGATAGGCTCAAGTATGAAGAGTGTGGGCGAGGTGATGTCAATCGGACGCAGTTTTGAAGAGGCAATCCAGAAGGGACTGCGTATGATAGGGCAGGGAGCGCACGGATTTGTCGCCAACAAGGAACTGAAGGTGGAGGACATCGACGAGGCTCTACGTGAGCCGACCGACAAGAGGATTTTCGTCGTCTCCAAGGCGATGAATGCGGGATATACGGTTGACCAGATTCACGCCCTTACCAGAATTGACCGTTGGTTTTTGGAGAAATTGGAAGGTATAGTCCTGACATATAAGAAGATGCAGGAATATAGGGACTGTTCGGAAATGCCTCTTGACCTGCTTCTCCAGGCCAAGAGACAGGGATTCTCCGATTTTCAGATTGCCCGCGCCGTTTACAAGGATATGGCAGTGGAGGAGGCGCAGAACATAATCCGGGGATACAGGAAGGCTCACGGGATTGTGCCTGTGGTAAAACAGATAGACACCCTTGCGGCGGAATTCCCCGCAGCGACGAACTATCTTTATCTGACATACAACGGCACAGGGAACGACATCAGATATGAATCGGACGGGAAGTCCGTCATAGTCCTCGGCTCGGGAGCCTACCGCATCGGAAGTTCAGTCGAATTCGACTGGTGCTCGGTGAACGCCCTCCAGACAATCAGGAACGAGGGTTACAGGGGAGTGATGATAAACTACAACCCTGAGACCGTCTCGACCGACTACGATATGTGTGACCGTCTCTATTTCGACGAATTGACCTTCGAGAGGGTTATGGACATATATGAGTTCGAGAATCCTCACGGTGTCATTGTTTCTGTGGGCGGCCAGATTCCGAACAACCTTGCCCTGAGGCTTGACCAGAACGGGGTGAAGATTCTCGGCACAAAGGCTTCCTGCATCGACAAGGCGGAGGACCGCCACAAGTTCTCATCCATAGTTGACGCTCTTGGAATCGACCAGCCTAAATGGAAGGAACTGACCACTTTGGATGACATCAACTCATTCATTGATGAAGTGGGTTATCCTGTTCTCGTGCGTCCTTCATACGTGCTTTCAGGAGCGGCTATGAATGTGTGCTACAATGAGGAGGAACTCCGCAAGTTCCTTTCGCTTGCGGCTGAGGTCTCCAAAAAGCATCCTGTCGTTGTCAGCGAGTTTATGCAGAGGTGCAAGGAAATTGAGTTCGATGCCGTGGCGGACGGCGGGGAGGTAATCGCCTACGCCATCTCTGAGCATATCGAGTTTGCCGGTGTGCACTCGGGGGACGCCACAATCCAGTTCCCTCCTCAGAAACTCTATGTGGAGACCGTGCGCAGAATCAAGAAAATCGCCAAGAAAATAGCAGCCGCGCTTGAGATTTCAGGCCCTTTCAACATCCAGTTCCTTGCCAAGGAGAATGCCATCAAGGTTATAGAATGTAACCTCAGGGCGTCCAGAAGTTTCCCGTTTGTTTCCAAAGTCCTGAAGATTAATCTGATAGAACTTGCGACAAAAGTGATGCTCGGACTCAAGCCCGCCGCTCCGCGCAAGAGCGCATTCGACCTCGATTATGTGGGGATCAAGGCTTCCCAGTTCTCCTTCTCCCGTCTCCAGCAGGCGGACCCTGTGCTGGGTGTGGATATGGCTTCCACAGGAGAGGTAGGCTGCATAGGTGACGAGTTCAATGAGGCTTTGTTAAAGTCAATTCTGTCAGTGGGTTACAATATCCCTGAGAAGAATGTCCTCGTGTCTTCCGGAGATGCCCTGAACAAGGCGGACCTCCTCGGAGCGTGCCGTCTTCTCGTCCAGAACGGGTATTTGCTCTTTGCCACCGGAGGAACATACAAGTACCTCATTGAGAACGGAGTCCAGGCGGAAAGGGTCCTCTGGCCGAGCGAGGAGGAAGACTATGAACTTTCAGGGAAATATGCCTCCG
>JBJEJS010000031.1:0-4510 GCA_051878235.1 Candidatus Cryptobacteroides sp. | reverse complement strand
AGATCGCATCCACCGGAATTGTCCCGATAGGTGTGTTCTCATCCCTGTTCTCGTCAGCCGGAACGAAACCGCGACCCTTGCTGATGTTGAGGGAAACCTCAAGTTTGACAGAAGGCTCAAGCGAACAGATGTGCAAGTCCGGATTCAACACCTGGAAAGAAGACAATCCCTTTGAAATGTCCTCTGCGGTAAACTCCTGTTTCCCGCTGACAACGATGTTGACAGTCTCGGAATCCACAGTCTCGACCATTCTCTTGAACCTCACCTGTTTGAGATTGAGGATGATGTCCTGCATACCCTCTATCACTCCAGGGATGGCCGCGAACTCCTGGTCAACACCCGAAATCCTGACTGAATTGATAGCGAAGCCCTCAAGTGATGACAGAAGGATACGACGGAGCGCATTACCGATTGTCTGAGCATAGCCAGGCTCAAGCGGCCTGAACTCAAAACGGCCGACTGTGTCCGTTCCCTCAAGCATTATCACCTTGTCAGGCTTCTGAAACGCTAAGATTGCCATAATGATTCTTGTTAGGTGTTAATTATTACTTAGAATACAACTCGACGATAAGCTGCTCGTTGATTGTCTCAGGAATCTCCTCCCTTACAGGGACATTGAGATATTTTCCGGTGAGAGTCTTCGCGTCGAACTCAAGCCATGAATATTTGGCTGCTGAAGCGACGCTGGCCGCGATGACCTCAAGGCTCTTTGACCTTTCCCTTACTGCAATCACATCACCAGGCTTCACAATCACTGAAGGGATGTTGCAGACCTCTCCGTTCTTGGTGATGTGGCAATGTGTCACGAGTTGCCTTGCGGCTGCCCTTGTAGGGGCGATGCCAAGACGGTAAACGAGATTGTCAAGGCGTGATTCGAGGAGGATGATGAGGTTCTCACCTTTCTGTCCCTTCATACGGGAAGCCTTCTCGTAGAGATTGCGGAACTGCCTTTCGAGAACACCGTAAGTGTATTTCACTTTCTGTTTCTCCTTCAACTGCACACCGTACTCGGACTTCTTCTTGCGCTTGCTTGCGAGTCCGTGCTGTCCCGGAGGATAATTCCTTTTCTCAAAGTCCTTGTCCGTACCGAAAATAGGCTCTCCGAACTTACGCGCGATCTTTGTGCTTGGTCCAATATATCTTGCCATAGTAATTTATCCTTAAAATATTCAACTAATTAAACTTTACGACGGCCTTTTGGTCTACATCCGTTGTGAGGCATAGGAGTCACATCAATGATCTCAGTGACCTCGATACCTGCACCGTGGATGGTTCTGATAGCGGACTCACGCCCTGCACCCGGACCTTTCACATACGCTTTCACCTTGCGCAGCCCGAGATCGTATGCGGTCTTCGCAGCCTCTCCGGCAGCCACCTGCGCAGCGTAAGGAGTGTTTTTCTTTGAACCCCTGAAGCCGCTCTTTCCGGCAGAGGACCAACTGATAACCTGTCCTATGCTGTTAGTGAGCGTAATGATGACATTGTTGAAGGTTGATGAAATATGAGCCTCGCCATAAGCGTCAACCTTGACAACTCTCTTCTTACTTGTTGTTGCTGTTTTCTTTGCCATAATTCATCTGCCTTATTTAGTTGCTTTCTTCTTGTTTGCAACAGTTTTCTTCTTACCCTTCCTTGTGCGGGCATTGTTCTTGGTGCTCTGACCGCGTACAGGAAGACCGTTACGATGACGGATTCCCCTGTAGCAGCCGATATCCATCAGACGCTTGATGTTCATCTGGATGACAGAACGCAGTTCGCCCTCGATTTTGTACTCCTCAGCGATGACGCTACGGATTCCGGCAATCTGCTCGTCGTTCCATTCACCGACCTTGATGTCGAAGTCGATGCCCAGACCTGAAAGGATCTTCCTGGCTGAACTGCGACCGATTCCGAAGATATAGGTAAGTCCTATCTCTCCTCTTTTATTGTTAGGTAAGTCAACACCGGCTATTCGTGCCATAATCTATTATTACTTAATTTTGTTAGACAATTAAATTATCCCTGACGCATTTTGAATTTAGGATTCTTTTTGCAGATCACATAAAGACGGCCTTTGCGCTTTACGATCTTGCAATCCTCGCTGCGTTTCTTGATGGATGCCTTTACTTTCATTATCTTGTGATTTTATTTGTATCTGAAAGAAATTCTTCCCTTTGATAAATCGTATGGTGACATTTCCACCTTCACCCTGTCTCCGGGGAGAATCTTGATGTAGTTCATCCTCATCTTTCCGGAGATATGGGCTATGATGACATGCCCGTTCTCCAATTCCACTTTGAACATCGCATTGGGCAAAGTCTCAACGATTACCCCTTCCTGTTCGATTGCTGATTGTTTCGGCATAAAATATCACTTTAAATTTAACGCTTCTTCAATATATTCAAAGGTTGACAGCTGCTCGGCGGCATTCTTTCTGACAACAACCGTAAGTTCGAAATGCGCTGACTTCCTGCGGTCCGCCGTGTGTACTGCCCAACCATTTTTAGCTAAATACACACCTCTCGTACCTGCATTGATCATCGGCTCGATACATATTGTCATTCCATCGGTCAGTTTCGCACCCCGTCCAGGCTTGCCGTAATTAGGCACCCCTGGATTCTCGTGCATCTTCCGTCCGATTCCGTGTCCTTCCAATTCCCGGACCACGGAGAACCCGAATGGCTCAACATACGATTGCACCGCGTGTCCTATGTCACCGACCCTGTTTCCCGCAACTGCCGCTGCAATGCCCTTGTAGAGTGAGGCCTTTGTCACCTCAAGGAGTCTGCGGGTCTCCTCATCCACCTCCCCGACAGGGAAAGTGTAGGCGGAGTCACCGTTATATCCTTTGTACAAAGTCCCGCAGTCCACAGAAACGATGTCGCCTTCCTTGAGCACATAATCCGAAGGGAAACCGTGCACGACAACATCATTCACAGACATGCAGAGAGCAGCAGGAAAACCGTCATAACCGAGGAAACTTGGAATAGCCCCGTGATCACGGATAAAGGTCTCTGCCACCCTATTCAACTCAAGAGTTGTCACACCTGGGGCGACCAGTTTACCGACCTCAGCCAATGTCTTGGAGACGAGAATCCCGTTCTCCCGCATCAGCGCTATCTCTTCCTCTGTCTTAGGTACAACCATCTTCCAAAGAACTTATTGAAATTACATTCCGGAACGCCCTTTCAGACGGCCGGTCTTCATCAGTCCGTCATAATGACGCATAAGAAGATAACTCTCGATCTGCTGGAGTGTATCGAGGACAACGCCCACAAGAATCAGGAGGGAAGTTCCGCCGTAGAAACTTGCAAACTGGTTGTTGACTCCGAGCACCATTGCGAATGCAGGGAGAATCGCGATAAGGGCGAGGAAGATAGAGCCAGGAAGAGTCACACGGGACATAATTGAGTCGAGGTACTCCACGGTCTTCTTTCCAGGCTTCACACCAGGTATGAAACCGCCGTTCTTCTTCATATCCTCAGCCATCATTGTCGGATTGACTGTGACGGCGGTGTAGAAATATGTGAAGACGACTACGAGAATTCCGAAAATGAAGTTATACCAGAATCCGGTATAGTTGCTCAGCGTGGCAGCAAGCCCCCTGGTCGCATCAAATCTTGAGAAGATGAGAGGGAACAGCATAAGGGCCTGCGCGAAGATGATAGGCATCACTCCGGCCGCGTTGATCTTCATAGGGATGTACTGGCGGACACCGCCGTACTGCTTGTTGCCAACAACTCTCTTTGCATACTGTACAGGCACCTTCCTCACACCCTGGACGAGCGCGATGGCGGCGATGAACACAAAGAAGAGGACCACGAATTCGACAATCAGAAGGAGAACTCCTCCAGTTGTGGCATTTGCCTTCTCAGCGATCTCGGCGAAGAGAGCGAAAGGAAGACGGGCGATGATGCCGACCATAATGATGAGGGAGATACCGTTGCCGATGCCCCTGTCGGTTATGCGCTCACCGAGCCACATCACGAACATAGTTCCTCCGATGAGGATGATGGTGGAAACAAGATTGTACCAGAACGGAGACCATCCGAGACGGTTGATGGCGATGAACGCCTCCTCCGGAATCTGGTTGTGGAGGGCTGCCATATAGGCAGGACCCTGGATGCAGAGAATCAGGATGGTGAGATACCTGGTCAGCTGATTCATCTTTCTGCGTCCGCTCTCCCCTTCCATCTGGAGTTTCCTGAAGTAAGGGACGAAGACGCCAAGCAGCTGGATGACGATTGACGCCGAGATGTACGGCATCACACCCAACGCAAAGATGGAGGCGTTACCGAACGCTCCTCCAGAGAACATGTTCAGGAGTCCCACAAGACCCTCTGAAGAGGTGCTCTGAAGGTTTGCGAGCAGAGTCGAGTCGATGCCCGGAAGCACGATGAAACTGCCCAGACGGTAAACGAGAAGCAGGAGGACAGTGTAACCTATCCTCTTGCGGAGTTCCTCGATCTTAAAGATGTTCTTTATTGTCTGAATAAATTTCTTCATCTTTATTCAATTGTAGTGGTTTTCC
>JBJEJS010000030.1:0-4529 GCA_051878235.1 Candidatus Cryptobacteroides sp. | reverse complement strand
AAGATTGCCTCTCGAGGTCTCCACCTCGAGTTCGATGTTCGAGACACCTTTGATTGTGATGTTGTAGGTGTAGCTGGTGTTCCTACTGATGTCATAATTGTCCATTGAGGCACTCAAATCCCCGAGATGAATGTAGTACACCACATCTGCCGCGAGCTGCTGCTGTTTTGCCTCGGAGGAGACATCGACTTCCATCACAACCTCTCCCCTGACCTCAAGATAGGTGCCGTTCTCCGGGGCATAGACCCATTTCTCACCTGAGGCATCAAGGGCATATTCTCCTGTGCCGGGATCTTTGACCCTCAAGTCGCGCAGATGGTAATTCCCTCCGGTAGAGGCTTTGGAAGCCTCCCGGTTCTCAAGCATATAGAACGAAAAGCCGTGGACATCCGAAGTGAAGGATGTTCCTTCGATAGTGAAAGTCTTTGTCTCGGTTGTCTCGAAGGCGACTTCCGTCGTGCTGAAAAATCCGGAATTGACATCCTCTGCCTTCGGGAAGACATAACTGCCTTTCGGAACGTTCACCACCCTCCAGGACTCCGGACGGAACTCCTTGAGTTTCTGTGTGGTCGTCACTGTCCCCTCTCCTTCCCCTTCGGACGAGATGCTCTCATAGCCCGAGGCGACCCTGACATTCACATTGACCTTTGCATCCAGACGCTCCAGATAGACCTTCGCAGTCTCGCTTCCCACCTTGATTCCCGTCTGGCTGACAGTCACATTCTCAAGTTTCCCTGTCATAGGGAAAAGACCGTTCCTGGAAGTGATTTCCTGATTCAGCTGGGCGGAAAGGGCCAGCAGCTGGGCCTCGGTGGTGATGACATTGACCTTTTCAGGGGAAATGTTCACCATATCGGCATCAATGTTCGCAATCGCGTACAAGGTTCCACCAGTAAGAATCGGGGCAAACAAGTGCATCGTGCCTTGTGTCGGTTCGTCGGACTCGGATGTCTGCTGGTCAACAATCCAACAATTCTCCCACGATTCCTTCAATTCTTCAATGCTGCCCACAAGGTCGGCAGAGTCGAAATAATGCGCATAGTACCTCTTCCCGTCAACGAAAATGAACAGGAACATATTGGAGACACGGGACTCCGGAACGATTCCCAAGGTCGCCTTGGTCGTGATCTCCACATTCCCTGAACGGGAACTTCCGAATTCAATATCCACAGGCACAATACTGTCGCCCACCGTCCCCTCACGGAGATTCTCCCTCTCGCAGGAGCAAAGGGCAAACGCGGCCAGAAAGGCAAAAAATATGATTATTCTCTTTTTCATCAGTTGAATGTTATGTCGGAGGGCTTCTCCGTCCAGGGTCTCACCTCGAACTCGAGTTCTCCGGCGTCCTTGTTGAACGAAACTGTGACCACAATGTTGATGAAGTCATTCCTGTTAATGGTGTTTACAGGCGACACGGCAGCGGAAATCGGATCTATGCAGGTCAGGGTAATCGGAGAGTTGTAAACAACGGGGGTCGTGTATTTCGTCTTTGTTTCCGACACAGGATAAAAATCGAAACAAGAGCCAAAGTCAATATAATTATACCCAATAACCTGATCCTGATTACCACCGTTCACATTTATGTAATTGGCAGATGAGCCTGACTTCATTGCAATGTGGCCTGCATAAGAACCGGTAGCATCTGTGAATTGAAAATAGTTGTTAGGCTGCGGAACAAGTAAGACACGGCTGATATATTCGGGATCAGCCATATAATATGGAGTGATTGAGGCTGTCCTGATATAATAACTGTTGGTTGTCCCCTGACTTTCCAGTTTCCAGACAATGTTGTCAGGAAGAGACCCGAGAGCATTCAGGTCATCCACAGTCACATTGTTTCCCGATTTGAGCCCGGTATAAGTTTCAACCTTCTCATTCCCCCATTGCAGAAATCTACGCTCACCATTCTGATTCTTCATCACATATAATCCACCGTCAGAAAGTCCGGATGTTGAAGTGATGGCAGCTGTTGAGGTGAGAGAATACTCGGTCACCACATATTCCCTTCCCGTCTGCCCCACATACTCCAGATCGAGGGTGTAGGTCAGAGGATTGGACAGGTCCCTGTTTTCAAGGATATATGAATCAAAGAGAAGGACGGAGTTGCCACCCGGGGCTCCGAGGGCGGGGACGACCGTTTCTGCCGTGAAAGACCGGAGGGCATAGGCATCCGTCGCGTCCGGAGCACCCTCGGAGGCTCCGGAAAGGGCCCCGGTCAGGTTAAAGCACCTGTCCGGATCCGCAGGATTGTCAAAAAGATAGGTCTGCGTCTTGGTGAACTTGTCGCAGAAGGTCAGGTTGTGGACCGTCAGGTCGCAGGCGGAGTTGTTCACCACCGTTATCCTCACCCTTGAATAGCACCTCTGCATCTGGAGGGACTTGTGGTTGAAGCCCGGCTCCACTTCGATGTCCTCGACAGCCACAAGGGGCATCGGCATCGGGTAGCAGAGGTAGGAGGAAGTGGAGGAATTAAGCACAAATTCGGAAAAAGCGGAATATTTCGCATAGTCGGTGAACTTCTTGGCCGTTCCGCTTTCCATTGCCGCCAGGAACTCCGACTTTATGCTTTCAACAATGTCCTTGAAGGTGCTGCCCGTCCCGAGATTGCTGCCAAGACCGGAGAACTTCTGCACTCCGTCAGGATGGCCCGTCAAGGTCATTCCGTAGGTCGGCTCGGCCGTGGAGCCTTTCTCCGCAGACCAGTTGGCAACTGCGACGATTCTGTACTGCCCCCTTCTCAGGGCCTCGAAACTGACTCCTGAAGTGGGTTTGTGAAGAGGGTCGTCATACTCGAAGGAGACCTTTGCCATCGTCCCGTGAGTCGCCTCGGGCACAACCGCAGAACCGTCCCACCAGCCGTTGTGGTTGCCGTCGGATGTGCTGATGTCCCCCATTTCCGTGTCCGGAGAAACGGTCGAATCGCCGTCACAGTCCCCATAATAATATATGTCCCTGTAGCCGACGAGGTTCGTGGTGGACCTTTCAATGAGGAAAAGTGTCAGGCGGTACATCCCCTGCCCGTCCACGGCCCTTTCCCACGCCGTCCAGGAGGAGGGGTTGTCAGGGTCGGAGACGATTCCGCCGCCGCCCTCCCCGAAATTCAGCGACTTCGTCGTGACGCTGACCTCCGGCACACTGACGCTCAGCTCAAGCGAAGCGGGGGCTGCGTCACCTACGGCGGTCTGCTCCTTTTCGCAGGAAAGGAGGGCGGGCAGGAGGAATGACAGGTATATATATTTCGTAATATTTCTCATCTTTTAAATCGGTATATCAAATGATGAATCATATTTGTTCCACGGGGCAATGGAGACCATCACATCCAGATTGGTCTTGGTGATGGAGACGGTGTAGGTGTACCTGTAGCCCGGAATCCAGAAAGTCCCGTCAGGGTCAGGCCCGGAGGCGGAAGTGCCTGTCTTCTGCGGGAGGGTGACACGATAGACATTGTCCTCACCGCCCTTCTTGGTGGTGAAACAGAACTGGGCGAGCCCCTTGGACTCCTGAGGCATCACGAACAGCCACCCGCCGTTTTCCGAGTAAAGGGATCCCGCCCCTGTAGGTGTGACGGAATATGCCACAGCCTGATTCACCTCGTTGTCAGGGTCATACACATCAGTGCCAGAATCCTTGTCTCCATTGACATCCTCGTTCCAGAACTTCAGTCCTCCGTCCGTACCTCCCGTGTACTCCCATTTGAAGAACTTGTCGTCCTTTAACGGGGAAAAACTCTTCCTCCAGACCATCTTCTCAGCATCATAGTTCCCTCCTTCATCCATAGCTCCGTAACCGAAGATTCCCACGCTTCCGAATCCGTCATCCACAGTATTGGCCAGCCAGCAGGAAGTCAGGCAGTCATCATCATAGTATTTGTCAGTCTCTGTGTATTTGAACTGGACTCTGAACTGGAGGGCGGAGAGGGCGTGGTGCATCGTCATCTGCACAGGCTTGGAAAGGTCCGGCCAGGTCTTGGTGTCAACCTCCATATAAGAGACAAGGAGATCCTCCTGGGTGGTGAGGGTGTTGTAGTCCACGACAAAGGTTGTGGCGGAGGATGTCTCCATAATCATATCGCCCGTGCGGAGAAGTTGCTGTGGGTAGTAGGCCCGGAATCGGTAAACCCCGCCGAGCTGCCAATATTCCTCATCCGCTCCGTAATTGTAGTTCCATCCCTCCGAGTTTCCGGAATCCTTTGTGTAGTAGGCAAGTTCCACATTGGGAAGAAGGTTCTTCGTGGTGGAGCCCAGATAGTCGAAGTCAGCCCAGATGCCGACGCTTTCCGCCAGGGTGAAAGGAGACAGGGACGACGGGGTGCAGGCCGTCTGCAGGCCGGTGATGTCCCCTATCATCGTCTTTGTGGAGTTCATCCCCTCCACACCGGTTAGGCTGAAAGTCATCCTGTCCTGTCCCCTGACAGGGGACGGGATCTCCTGCCTGGAACAGGAGGAAAGAGCCAGGGCGGCAAGGCCGAAATCAAGTATGATGGTTCTCAGTTTCATTTCCTCTACATATCTTCTGATGAATTTCCACCT
>JBJEJS010000029.1:0-4554 GCA_051878235.1 Candidatus Cryptobacteroides sp. | reverse complement strand
CATCTTCCGTCAGGCGGGAACATTCAGATTTGAAGGTCATATCCTTGCCAATTCAGGAAATGCAAATCCGATGATTCCTTACGATCTGACATTCCCAGTGACCGTAACCGTAACGGAATAGCGTGATGGGCAAAAAATCATTCTGCTTCATCATCTGTGCTGTCCTGATTCCTCTGTGCCTGTCCGGACAGACCCGGACAGGCCGCTCTCAGGCGGCATTGGATGCCATCTACAGGAATTTTTCAGTGGAGGGAACCTGTCTTTTTAGGGAGACCTATCCGTTTGATGAACATTTCAAGGCGAGTTACCTTGCCTCCGAGGACACTGCGGAAAAGAAGCAATATTCCTATCTGTGGCCTTTTTCCAGTGTGTTGTCAGCCGTGACAGTGATGGCTGACGGGGATGATAAGTATTTGGAATTGTTGAAAGACAGGGTGTTGCCTGGACTTGAAGAGTATTTTGACAACGAAAGGCAACCGGCGGCTTATTCCTCATATATCGTTTCCGCTGCTCCGTCCGACAGATTCTATGATGACAACATCTGGCTTGGAATAGACTTCACGGACATTTACAGAATCACCTCGGATAAAAGGTATCTGGACAAGGCTGAACTCATCTGGAAATTCATAGAAAGCGGTACTGATGACTTTCTTGGTGGAGGAATCTATTGGTGTGAACAGAAAAAAGAGTCAAAGAATACCTGTTCAAATGCTCCCGGAGCCGTTCTTGCTCTTAAATTGTACAATCTGACCGGCAACAGGGAGTACCTGGACAGGGGCAGGGAATTGTATGACTGGACTGCATCGCATTTGAGAGATTCGGAAGACGGATTGTATTATGACAGCATCTCTGTCGAAGGCAGGGTTGACAAGAGGAAGTTCGCATACAACAGCGGACAGATGCTCCAGGCTGCCGTCCTTTTGTATGGAATTACCGGGAAGAAGCATTATCTGCGTGAAGCACAATCATTGGCAGAAGCCTGCGCCTCACGTTTCTTCGAATATCGTCAGACAGGGGAGTATGTGCTGAAGAAAGGCAATGTTTGGTTTTCTGCGATAATGCTCAGGGGTTTTCTGGAACTGTATGGAGTTGACGGAAATGACAGGTATGTCGGATATTTCAAAGACAGTATGGATTTCTTCTGGAATGAGACCAGGGACGGGAACGGATTGTTCGACGTTGAGACGAAGAAAAAGGGAGACAGAATCCATCTCTTGTCTCAAGGTGCTGTAGCAGAAATGTTTGCTAGGTTGGAAAAATTAAAGTAAATATTAACTATATGAAAGAGAAACTTAAATATTTGATTCTTCTCCCTTCCGTTTTTGTCGCTACGGTGGCATCGGCTGCTTCTGTCTTTTCAGAGACGGAGGTTCAGGCCTGCAAGGCGGATGCGACAAGGGTGGATTATTCGGTGACTTGCCGACCGGCTCCTTCGGAGCGGCTTTTCGTGTCGAAGGCGGTTGATGCCAAAATCAATGAAGTAAAGGGCCTTATAACCTGCCCTAAACTGCGCTGGATGTTCGAGAACTGTTTTCCGAACACCCTGGATACCACCGTGAGGTACAGGAAAGATGAGGAAGGGAGGAATGACACTGTTGTCTATACTGGTGACATCCACGCGATGTGGCTCCGTGATTCCGGAGCACAGGTCTGGCCATACGTGCAGCTTGCTCCTGAGGATCCTCAGTTGGATGCTATGATAGAGGGATTGATCCGCCGTCAGTTCAAGTGCATTCTCATCGACCCGTATGCGAATGCGTTCCTGGACCCTTACGACCCGAATCCGGACCATTGCTGGATGTCTGACCACACGGCGATGAAGCCGGAGCTTCACGAGCGCAAATGGGAAATAGATTCCCTCTGTTATCCTTTGAGGCTGGCATATCATTATTGGAAAACAACAGGAAATACGGCAGTGTTCGACAATATCTGGATGGATGCCATCCGGACAATTCTTGACACTTTCAGGGAGCAGCAGCGCAAGGATGGGACAAAGTACACCTTCACCCGCCGCACAAACAGACAGCTTGACACTGTCTGCAACGACGGAAAGGGGAATCCGGTGAACCCGGTAGGTCTGATTTGTTCTACGTTCAGGCCTTCTGACGATGCGACTACATTCCAGTTCCTCATTCCTTCGAACTTTTTTGCAGTCTCTTCCTTGAGGAAGGCTGCGGAGATTCTCGAGACGGTAAACGGGAGAAGGGACATCGCAGGAGAATGCAGGGCACTTGCCGACGAAGTGGAGACTGCCCTGAAGAAATATGCCGTAGTGAAGCATCCTGAATACGGCAGGATCTATGCTTTCGAAGTGGACGGGTTTGGAAATCATTTCCTGATGGATGATGCCAATGTCCCGTCACTTCTCGCAATGCCTTATCTTGGTGACATCAGTCCTAAAGACCCTGTTTACCGCAACACCCGCAAGTTTGTCTGGAGTGAGGCGAATCCGTATTTTTTCAGAGGCAAGGCAGGAGAGGGCATAGGAGGACCGCACATCGGTTACGATATGGTCTGGCCTATGAGCATTATGATGAAGGCTTTCACGTCCTCGGATGACGCTGAAATCAAATTCTGTATGGAAATGCTTGTGAACACTGATGCGGGCACCGGATTCATGCACGAGTCTTTCCACAAGGACGATGCCTCAAAATACACCCGTGATTGGTTTGCCTGGCAGAACACCCTGTTCGGGGAACTGGTCCTGAAACTTGTGAACGAAGGCAAGATTGACCTGCTGAATTCCATCAATGTAAAATAGCCGCAAACCGGTTCAATATCTTTCCTCTCCCCGGCAATTCTGCCCCGGAGAGGATTTTGTCAAATTACGGCTATGATTTTTGCTGTTTGACGGATTATTCCTATCTTGTACGGATGAACTAATGGTCGTTCCGATGAAAAATCTGATTCTGTGCGTTTTGAGCCTCGTGCTTTCTGTTTCTCTCAGTGCCCGTGAACTCGACTCCCTGCTTCGTGTGCTGGACAATCTTGTAAGGAACAAGGAATATTATACTGATATCCGTATGTCCCGGATAGACAGCCTGAAAGCCCGGCTGGCGGTGAGCGGGGACATAGACGAAAAGATAGGGCTCTGCAATGCCATCAACCTGCAGTACATTGTCTTTCAGACAGATTCGGCCCTGACATACGCCAAACAGATGTTGCAATATGCCAAAATCGGCGGGAACCGTTCCAAAATTGTCGAGGCGACCATCAATGTCTCCCGTGTGTTGAATGTGATAGGGCAGTACAAGGAGGCTCTGGACCTTCTTGACGAGGTCTCCGACAATGTTCCGGAGCGGGAAAAGGCGCAAATGGCTTACTGCCGTCTTTCGATATACAATTCGTTGAGGGAGTTCAGTCTGGACGGCACATTGAAGAATAAATATACCGCTATGGCGGAGATATACAGGGATTCTGTCCTCAACCATTACCGACTCTCACCCCGGAACCGGCTTTTCGTCAGGGCCGAGGAACTGATATTGAAAGGCCAGTATACCCGGGCAGGCGAGGAACTGGCCGAGGCTTACAACGGGATGTCCCCGCACGAAAGGGATGCCGGCATAGTCGCGTATTCTCTTGGCGTCGTTTACAGGGAACTCGGAGATCCGGAGACTTCCGCCATATATTTCTGCAAATCCGCCATCGCCGACCTTTATTCAGGTGTGAAGCAGCACACTTCCCTCCAGATAATGAGTGAGATAATGTATGGCAGACGTGACATAGACAGGGCGTACAGATATGCCAAGTCCGCGATGGAGGATTACATATACTGCAATGCGAGGCTCAGGACGCTTGAGACATCCAACATTTTTATGCTCATAGACCATTCCTATCAGGAAAAACAGCATCAGGCATCGACCAATCTCAAAATTCTGCTTTCCATCATATCTCTGCTTCTGATAATACTGTTGTCCACCCTGTGGTATCTGAGGAGGGTCAACAGGAGGCTTTCGGAGGCAAGAAGGCATTATGCCCGCGCAAATGCGAAAATAAGTTCCACAAGCCTGAAACTCCGCGATTCCAATATGATAAAGGAGGAATACATCGGGCTTTATATGGAACTGTGCTCCAACTATCTTGATATGATGAATTCAATAAGGAACAAGGTCAACAAGAGCATCCGCCGGGGAACGGATTCCAGGACTATGCTTGAGGAACTGGAGAAAATGATGAATATAGAAGGGCAGGTGAAGGATTTCTATCACACATTTGACGCGACGATACTTCATCTCTTCCCGAATTTTCCTCAAAAGTTGGATGAACTTCTACAGCCTGAGGCGCGGGGGGTCTATTCCAAAACAGAGGACGGGTTGAGTCCGGAATGCAGGATTTTCGCCCTGATAAGGCTTGGTATCACTGACAGCGCGAAGATTGCCCAGTTCCTCAGATATTCACTCTCCACCATCTACAACTACAGGACAAAATTGCGGAACAAGTCTCTCGGTCCTCGTGAGGAATTTGAGAAAAAAGTTATGAGAATAGACAGGGGGGCCATTTATGATGTGCCCCCCAAAAGTTGGACGGTTTAACATTAAAAAGTCTATTGGTTAA
>JBJEJS010000028.1:0-4578 GCA_051878235.1 Candidatus Cryptobacteroides sp. | reverse complement strand
GGAAAGGCGAATCCGACCTCAATCCATTTCTAT
The DNA here is from genome assembly GCA_051878235.1 of Candidatus Cryptobacteroides sp. GTDB lineage: Bacteria > Bacteroidota > Bacteroidia > Bacteroidales > UBA932 > Cryptobacteroides. The sequence goes on along the minus strand of JBJEJS010000028.1, from coordinate 4,545 downwards.
GAGTCGGCGGGAAGGCGTTCCTTCACGGACAATTATCAGGTGGATTTCTCTGTCGAGCCGGTCGAAAGGTTCACCGTGACGGCAACTTTCCGCTACACCAATGCCAAAGTTGAACTGGAGGGGCGCGGACTTGTGGAGAAGCCTATGACAAGCCGTTACAAGGGGGTGCTCAATCTCCAGTATGCCACGAACTTGAGCAAATGGATCTTCGATTTCACGGCATCTGTGAACGGTCCTTCGAGGGTTTACAATTTTATGGAGGACCTGACTGACGATTCGGGCAATCTGTTGTACAAGAATGGGATGACCCCTGTCTATCCGCTGCTTTACCTCCAGGTGACACGCCGTTTCAAGGGGGTTGACATCTATGTCGGAGGGGAAAACCTGACCAATTTCAGGCAGAAGAATGTCATCCTCGGCTCTGTCCGTGATGAGATGGGACACGTGCGTGCTGACCAGCCGACATTTGACGCAAGTGCCGTCTGGGGACCGCTTATGGGTATAAAGGTATATGCGGGTGTCCGTTTTACACTTTGGAAGACAGAAAGATAAAAGCCTCCGGTTGAGGTGTATGAAAAGAATAATAATTATTATATTTGCGCGATATGAAAAAATTGGTTTTTTGTTTTTTGACAGCCTTGCTGGCTCTTGGCTTTTCAGGAGAATGTGTGTGCCACGCATCTTCATCCCGTACTGAGGTTTTCGGAAGCCCGAAGAAGGAATATGTTACAGTGGTGTACGGTGTGTATCTTCACTGTGCGAATTGCGTGAAGAAGGTCAAGGAGAACATCTCCTATGAGAAGGGGGTCAAGAATCTGGAGGTCTCCCTTGAGGGCCAGACCGTAACTGTGACTTTCGACCCGTCAAAGACGGACGAGAAGAAGATCGCCGCCGCTATCAGAAAACTCGGCTATGAAACAAAATTAAAGAATTGATGTATAAGATATTGTCCAAAGAATGGCTAAATCCGGTCGTGTGCAGGATGTGTGTCGAGGCTCCGCGCCTTGCATCCTCGGCACGGCCGGGTCAGTTTCTGATTGTCAGGACTGACGAGAAGGGTGAGCGCGTCCCGCTCACGATCAGTGATTATGATTCCGTGAAAGGTACCGTCTCCATTGTGACCCAGGAGATCGGGGCTTCCACAAAGGATATATGCGCCCTTGAGGCGGGGGATTACTTTGAGGATGTTGTCGGACCTCTCGGAGTCCCTTCCGAGTTTGTCGGCAAGACTGCGCAGGAACTTGCTTCTGAAAGGTTTGTGTTCATTGCGGGAGGCGTTGGCGCGGCCCCTGTCTATCCGCAGGCAAAATGGCTTCACTCGCTCGGAGTGCCTGTCGATGTCATCCTTGGGGCAAAGAATTCGGAATTGCTGATTTACAAGGAGGAACTGTCCTCTGTCTGTGACAATCTTTATGTCTGCACGGATGACGGGTCCGAGGGCTTCAAGGGGCTTGTGACCGCAATGCTTGAGAATCTTGTCCGTGAGCAGGGAAAGGAATACACCTGCGCCGTTGCGATCGGGCCGATGATAATGATGAAGTTCGCCACAAGGACCGCCGTGGGCCTGTCTTTGCCTATTGTGGTCAGCCTCAATACCTTGATGGTTGACGGGACTGGAATGTGCGGGGCTTGCAGGGTGACTGTCGGAGGGAAGACGAGGTTTGCCTGTGTGGAGGGTCCTGAATTCGACGGAAGCCTTGTGGACTTCGACGAGGCAATGCGCAGACAGGGTATGTACAGGACCGAGGAGGCGGAGGCGCATCCGCATATCTGTAAAATAGGGAGGGGGAAATAATTATGGCTGCAAGAATACCGAGAGTTCCCGTAAGGGAGCAGGACCCGAAGGTGAGGGCCCGTAATTTTGAGGAGGTCTGCCTCGGCTATGATGCCGACCAGGCTGTTCTGGAGGCATCCCGCTGTCTTAACTGCAAGAATCCCCGCTGTGTGGGCGCGTGCCCTGTCAGCGTGAAGATTCCGCAGTTCATCGCCCAGGTTGCGGCAGGGGATTTCGATGCCGCCGCGAGGATAATTGCTGAAGATTCCTCCCTGCCTTCCGTCTGCGGGCGTGTATGCCCTCAGGAGACCCAGTGCGAGGGGAGTTGTGTGCTCGGAATCAAGGGAGAGCCTGTGGCAATCGGCAAACTTGAGCGTTTTGTCGCTGACACGAGCCTTGCCAAAGGAGGGGTGAAGATTGAGTGCGCTCCGTCCAACGGCCACAAGGTCGCAATCATTGGCAGCGGTCCTGCAGGACTTGCCTGTGCGGGTGACCTTGCCAAGATGGGTTATGATGTGACGATTTTTGAGGCTCTGCACAAGGCGGGAGGCGTTCTGGAGTACGGAATCCCGGAGTTCAGGCTTCCGAAGAAGAAAATTGTGGCTGCGGAAATAGCCTCCGTCAAGGCTCTCGGTGTGAAAATCGAGACGAATGTTGTGGCGGGAAGGACTGTCACGGTGGATTCCCTTTTTGACGTGGAGGGCTTTTCGGCGGTTTTCATCGCCTCAGGGGCGGGACTTCCGAAATTTATGGGCATACCTGGCGAGAATCTCAACGGAGTGTTCTCCGCCAATGAGTTCCTGACAAGGAACAACCTGATGAGGGCTTATGATGACGATTACCTCACTCCTGTGCATCACGGGAAGAAGGTGATTGTGGTCGGCGGGGGAAATGTCGCTATGGATGCCGCAAGGACCGCGCTCCGTCTGGGCGGTGATGTGACAATCGTTTACAGAAGGACTGAGAATGAACTTCCTGCCCGCAAGGAGGAGGTGCATCACGCCAAGGAGGAGGGTGTCGTGTTCTCGATGCTCACCAATCCTGTCGAGGTCCTCGGGGATGAGAAAGGCTGGGTGAGGGGCATAAGATGTGTCCGTATGGAACTCGGCGAGCCCGATGCGAGCGGAAGGCGTTCACCTGTGGAGATTCCTGGGTCGGAGTTCGACATTGAGGCGGATTCTGTGATTATGGCTTTGGGAACTTCACCTAATCCTATGATAGCCAGGACGACGGAGGGGCTTGCCACCAGCCGCAGGGGTTGCATCGAGGCTGATGCCGACGGGGCGACTTCCCGTGAGGGCGTGTTTGCCGGCGGGGATGCTGTGACAGGTGCCGCCACCGTCATTCTTGCTATGGGGGCGGGGCGTAAGGCTGCTGCCGCCATTGACAGGTTCATTGCCGATAGGGATGCCCGGTCAGGCCGGGCATGACGGTACGGAGTCGGGGATTGCATCCCCGACTCCGCGTTTTGTCATCCTTGACATCGCGTTCGGTCATCCCTGACATCGCGTTTTGTCGTCCCTGACATCGCGTTTTGTCATCTCCGACCTGTCGTTCACGTTATCCCCGACCCGTCGTTTCGTCATTTCTTCCCCGTCATCCCCGACCTGATCGGGGATCCATATCCCGGAAATCTATATTCATAAATATTAAATAGACAAAAAATGAAAGAACTGAGACACCTGACAGAGTCCGAGATAACTAATCTCGAAGCAAGAATGTGCTCCGCCGAGGACTGGAGCCGTATTATGGTTGCCGATGACTTTGACGCCTCATTCGTGCATTATGTCAGATTCTCCGGGGACATAACCCTCGGCGCGTTCAGGAAGGTCTTCACCCTTGCGGGCGGGATGGTCAAACATTCGGGCATATACCACGCCACCCTCCATAATGTCGTGATAGGGGATGACTGCTGCATCGAGAATGTCAAGAACTACATCGCCAACTACACAATCGGGGAGGGGACTTTCATAGAGAATGTGGACATTATACTTACGGACGGGGTGAGTTCTTTCGGGAACGGTGTGGATGTGTCCGTGCTGAACGAGACGGGGGGACGCGAGGTCTGCATCTATGACAGGCTTTCCGCCCAGCAGGCATATGTGATGGCATTGTACCGCCACCGTCCCGGAGTGATTTCCGCGATGAGGAAGATGATAGGGGAGTATGCTGCCGGAGTGTCTTCGGACAGGGGGAGCATAGGCTCGAATGTGGTCATCGCCGATGCGGGCTACATCAAGAATGTCAAGATAGGGGACTTCTGCAAGATCGAGGGGACGGCAAGGCTCAAGAACGGGAGCATAAACAGCAATGCGGAGGCTCCTGTGCACATAGGTGTCGGGGTCATCGGTGACGATTTCATCATATCCAGCGGCTCTTCGGTTGAGGACGGAGTGACCTTCTCGCGCTGTTTCATCGGGCAGTCCTGCCGTCTGGGACACACTTATTCGGCTTCCGACTCGCTCTTCTTCAGCAATTGCCAGGGAGAGAACGGAGAGGCCTGCGCAATCTTTGCAGGACCTTTCACGGTCACGCACCACAAGTCCACCCTCCTGATTGCGGGAATGTTCTCCTTTATGAACGCGGGGTCGGGCTCGAATCAGAGCAACCACATGTACAAACTCGGTCCTATCCACCAAGGGATTATGGAAAGGGGGGCCAAGACTTCCTCCGATTCCTACATCCTCTGGCCTGCGAAGGTGGGAGCCTTCTCTCTGGTGATGGGCCGCCACGTGACGCATCAGGACACTTCCAACCTGCCGTTCTCCTAT
>JBJEJS010000027.1:0-4592 GCA_051878235.1 Candidatus Cryptobacteroides sp. | reverse complement strand
ACGGTCGGGATTGCCTGCTGACCAAAGATGCCGACACCGGCTTCGAAACGGATGCGGCCGTCTTGAGGAAGAATCGTGACTTTCAGGGCCGTCTTCATCCCGAGCACAGCCTTGAAGATGCCGCCTTTGGTGATTGAAATGTCATAGCCTCCGCTGCTGAGGGCGTCCATAGACACCTCATAGCCGTCCTTTGAGAAATCATCCCTTATCGCGGACGCGATTTCCGGAATCACGGATGCCGGACCATACAATGTCTTTTTTGTGTTGAAAGTTCCCATTTTCCCGTCATTTAAGGTTTTGGATAGAATACATATTATATATGGCATACAGGACACTTGACTCCACGAGCAGTTCCCTGATTTGGGCGAGCTGCTCTTCGCTATACTTGGATTCAAGCTCGTGCAAAAGGGCTATCACCTTGTCTGACTGGGATTTGATCTCATCATCAGTGACTATGCCGTCTTCCATTATGCTTTTGAAAGAGGGAGTATTGACGACCATCTCGTCAATATTCAGAATACCGTTCTCGTCGAAAAACATATTTCCTTTATTTTGGTTTATAATTTAGTTCCGCAATATTTACAGAATGCCCAATCCTCCGCGACATATTTCCCGCAGCCTGGACATACTTTCCCGGATGAGGACAGGCTGAGACTGTTCATCAGATTCCGATACTGGGAACTGTCGCCCCATTTGTATATTTCCCTGACACGGACAGCGCTGAAAGGATGGTCCTGGTTGATGATGACGGCAAGCTGCAGAGTCTTGTTCCAAAGGCCGTCATTCTGGATTTCGTCATATTTGTCCGCCTGGGAAGCCCACTCCTTCATATTGAGGTTCCCTGTGATGGACTTCGGACCTCCGGACAGTCTGGCCATAGTGCTTGCCACAACATCAGGAGATGTGATGATGCTCGCGCATCGGTCACAGGAAAGTTCCGCCTTACGGCTCCAGTAAAGAAGGGCATATTCCACAGGCTTGGCGACCGTCCCAAGAATCCCGAGGGCATCCAGACCCATACGGATGCATTGTGCCACCATATTGTACATCACGTGACGGCACAGGATATGACCGCATTCGTGGGCTATAACCGCATCCAGTTCATCGTCATCCATCATTTCTATAAGCCCGGAGGTGACGACAATGAAAATGCGCGTGTCCCCGAAAGTGTATGCATTCGGGAATGGATTCATCTCAAGATAGAACTCCGGCTCAGGAATCCCCAACTTTCCGCAGATTGTAGGGAGATGATTGTACAGGTCCGGCAGCTGCGTCTTGGACAGGCGTATGGTAGAAGCCATATTCACACCATATTTCAATTTCTCATAGCCAAGTTCCAGAACTTTCTTTGCCAATGCCGGAAATCCCGGGATGCTTTCCAATTGCCTCAGGGCTGCGGCGTCTTCGGGATGGATGAATTCTGAGGGGCGGATCATAGAAGATGTTAAATTTTAGTTTTGGTGACACAAAAATATATATTTATTTCGGAATCCGTTTCGGATATAGGACACTTTTTTGCATATTTCCGTAATTATTCAATGGCACAGAGAAAGGTGTTTTACAAAAATAGTTACATTTGCAAGATTTTTACGCTAACCTGTTTTATTGACAATCAGACTATGGATTCTTCACAAATCGAAAGACTCTGCTGGGAAAAGTCCGATGAGCTTCTTAATGAACATTTTGGGGAACTTGTGCACGATGCGGCCGTTGTGATGCCGGAAACCGTTGATGAAAAGTACTATATGAACCTTCCGCTCAAAATTGAGCACGAGTTCTTTCTTTTTCTTGAACGCCTATGGAATGAGGCGGCTCCTCAGGATCCCCGTCCGCTTTCACAGCTTCTTGACAGAAGGCATGAACGCCAAGTGATTGTTGACAGTTACGAAGAAGCACTTCCGAGGGCATACGATGATGCACACCGGATCACATTGTGGGAACAAATCACGAGGTCAAACCACGAAGATGTGACTTTCTTCAAGGGGCTGCTTAAATCCTACACCGAAGAACTCCTCAAATGTATGATTTACGATTTCAGGGAAGATGTCAGGAAACTTGAATTGAAATAACACAAGAATTTGGACGGAAATGAATGAGATACTCTTGGCGGTGATAGCCGCACTGTTGCCTGTAGGGTTTCTGGTTTACTATATTTACAGGAAGGACAAGGACCAGCCGGAGCCGAAGAAATGGCTCTGGAAGGGAGGATTATATGGTGTCCTTTCGGCAATCATTGTCATTGTCTTCAGCCTGTTCAAGCCGGAATTCCTTGCTCTCTATCCTTATCTTGAGGGTACTGTTCCGGGGGCGTTGGGCACATCCCTGTTTGACGCGGCAATTCCCGAGGAGGCGGCAAAGCTGCTGATGCTTTGGATTCTGATACGCAAGAATCCTTATTTTGACGAGCATCTGGACGGAATAGTTTACGCGACCTTGATCGGACTGGGATTCGCAGGACTGGAAAATATTTTTTATGTCCTTGACTCATTGGATGATTTTGTTTCAATAGCCTTGACACGGGCAATCTTCTCAGTCCCGGGACATTTCTTCTTTGCCGTCGTGATGGGATACTATGTCTCGCTTGCATATTTCGGAAACAAGCCAAAAGCGAAAAAGGCGATGTACTGGGCTCTGGCATTCATCGTGCCGATGACACTGCATTTCATTTTTGACGCCATCCTGATGTCCGCCGACGCGATGACTGAACTTTCAGGAATGCTGATTGTTGCTTTCCTCGTGTTCTGCGTATGGCTCAGGAAATATGCCCTCAAGAGAATCAATGCGATGCGGGAAGAGGATGCCAAGAAACAGTTGGCGACATCTGTTCCTACCGGCGGTATTCAGGTCCCTACTGAACTGAATCCGGTCAGGACTACATACACCCCGCAGCCACTCGACACCAGTGATGTCGAACTTCCCGGGGAACTGCAAGGACTTGCCGAGTCCATCGCGGAGAATGTGCACGATGTCTGGTCCGCGGGCAGGATTTCGGAGGGGTGGAGTTTCGGTCCTGTCAGGGACGACCAGAACAAAAAGCACCCTTGCCTCGTGCCTTACGACGAACTGCCTGACTCTGAAAAGGAATACGACCGTCACACCTCGCAGGAGACCATCAAGATGATTCTCAAATCAGGGTTTTCCATCAGGAAAGACTCAGATGCCATATCAACCGCAGTAAACGAACAGGAGAAATAGTCCGGCGGATGTTTGAGAGCGAGTAGCCGACGGCAATCGGACCGGGCTGTAACGGTTCTAAATGCCCGATGAGAAAAGCAATATGGACCGGAAAGATTATTCATAGATGATGCTGGTTATTTTTGAAGATTTCTTATCTTTGTAGATTGCAAAGAGAGAGAATTTCTATGGAAGAAAAAAGACAGTTGTACCCGCTCAAGTTTGTTCCTCAACAGGCGGAAGAAATGTGGGGTGAGGAGGTTTGGACGCTTGCGGATCTGGGATTCGTCGATTCGGCGGTAGCCGAAGGGGGATGGCTTGAGGGCAACAGCGTCAGCGACCTGATGGAGACTTATCTTGAGAGGATTGTCGGGGAGGACATCTACCAATGGTATGGAAGACAGTTCCCCCTGAGTGTCAAGTTCCTGAATATCAACGGCTCTATTCCCCTGACGGTTCATCCTGACGACGAGATTGCCGCCCAAAGGTACGATGCGCTCGGGAAAAGGGAAACCTGGTATATCCTTGAGGCGGACCCGAAGGCGGTCATCCGGATGGGTTTCAACAAGGACATTTCCGTCAGGGAATTCTACGGGAGGTGCCTTGACGGGACTGTGGACGAGGTGCTGAACACCATACATCCCAAGGCAGGTGATTTCATCGACATACTCCCCGGGACGGTCCACTCGGCATCAGGCAAGATGCGCATTGCAGTGGTCCAGGAATCCTCTGAACTGAATCTGAAACTCTGTCCACAGGACGGCGCGACAAGCGGCGCGGACGGGGATCCCCTGATGCTTGAGGAGGCGATTGACTTCATCGACTACAGGAAATATGACGGGACAGGCTATCATCCCGCAGATTCCCACGCCAATGAGGCGGTCACAAGGCTTGTTCAGGGCAGGGAGTTCACTGTCAATGAGATGCACATCAATGATGCCCTGCGTATTTCCACGGAGAAATTCGGGCGGTTCATCATCTACACCTGCATCAGCGGGGAGGTTTCCATCCAGACGGTTTCCACTGACGGGAAAAAGGGCGGAAGCACCCGGGAATGCCGTCTGAAAAGCGGTGAGACTGTGCTCATTCCTGCGGATATGCCGGATTTCCTCATCGTGCCGGTCGAGAAGGGTCCGGTCCTTCTTGAGGCGATGGTGGAGGAATGCGAGCAGACTGACGACTACATAAACCCCGACTCGGAGCCTTTCCTCGAGGGTGAGGACTACGAGGGTCTGGACACCGACGACCCTCAGGCAGATGAGTAGAAGAATATCTCGGAGTTATGGCGGAAGATACAAGAATAGACAAATATCTGTGGGCGATCAGGGTTTTCAAGACGCGCAACGAGGCGACACAGGCCTGCAAGGGCGGGAAAATCCGTCTGAACGGAGGTGATGTGAAGCCGTCCAAGCAGGTCA
>JBJEJS010000026.1:0-4600 GCA_051878235.1 Candidatus Cryptobacteroides sp. | reverse complement strand
GAGCCACCTGGCGTGCCGGCTTGCGGAGATTCTTTCCGCCTTTTCCAGAGAATCCTCTCTTGTCGTCACCTCTGAAAGGACGGCCTCCGAATCCCGGCCTCCTCTCGTCGGATTCCCCTCTGAATCCTCTTCTCTCGCCTGCACCATAGCCCCTTCTCTCGTCAGAGCCGAAGGAACGCCTTTCTCCTGAAGGACGCTGGAAACTCCTCCTCGGTCCGGAATCGCTGCCGTAGCCCCTTCTCTCTCCCGAGTTGAAACTCCTCCTCTCTCCGTAACTCCTTTCTGAAGATCCGTAGTTCCTCTCAGATGAGCCGTAACTTCTTTCCGAAGAACTGTAACTCCTGTCAGATGAGCCATATCCTCTGTTTTCCGACCCGTAGTTCCTTTCGGACGAGCCGTAACTTCTTCTTTCGCCCTGGTTGTAGCCCCGTCTTTCCGAAGCCTGTCCGTAATTTCGTCTCTCTCCGTCCTGCCTTCCGCTGAAGGTCCTCCTCTCGGATGACACTCTGCCGTAGCCTGAGGAAACCTCTGAACTGCTGCTTATTCTTGGTCTGCGCGGACGATTCTGACGGTCTCCATACTCCCTACGGTCTCCCGTCTGATTGCGGTCAAAGCCGCCTTTTCTGTTGTTTTCCATTTTCTTTTGTGCCTAAAGGCAATTTAATTGGGATACTATTGTAACTTAAAAATATATGTAATTGTTCCTTGTTGCATTGCAGGAGCGTTCACATCCATATTGAAATGCGCCTCCTTTGCCGCGTTTATGGCCGACTGCCACAAGTTCTTGTCCGTTATGTCAGTCAGTTGGGAGTTTACCGTCGCCTTCTTCACCTCCCCGTAATTGTCCACCCAGATGTCAACAACAACCTTGCCTGACTTCTGGACATTGTACACGGGACGCGGCAGGTAGCCGTTCACGGGGGTCCTTCCCTTGACTTTGGCGTTGGGCTCCCCGTTCACCTTTGCGTTGTCGGTCGTCCCTGAGGCGTGTCCCGCCTTCAGTTCCCCGCCCGTCTTGTAGGCAGTCTGCGGGGCGAGGGTGTCCTTGTCGGAACGGTTGTCGGCGGCGTGGAAAAGGGCTCTTCGGTTAATCTCCTTCTCCCTCGGCGGCTCCGGCACCTCCACATCCCCGTCAGGTCCCACCGTCGCCTCCTGGGCGAGATTCTCCTTTGTCCCCTCCATCTGCGCCTCTGACCTCTGCACCAGTTCCATCGGCTTGGTAGGATCAGGGTTAAGGGCTTTCGGCTCCCTTCCCCTTTTCGGCTTCCTCAACTCCACCTCGTCCTCCGAGAAATCAATCAGGATTGTCTTCTCCTCGGGCGGAGGGTAAATATATTTCAGACCCGTGAAAGCCCCGAAGACCGCGACCGAACCGTTGACCGCCACCGTCAGCGTGATGCCGACGGCAACCGACCTGAGATTCTGCCTCTTTCTGTCTTCCTTATATCCCATAAGTCTGAAATATAATATGTTATATATATTTAATTTACGGAATATTTACTATTCCGGCGAAGTCGCCATTATAACCTTGTAGTGGTTGCGCTTCGCGATGTTCATCAGTTTGACGACCTCCTTTATCGGAACAGTCTCGTCAGCATATATCGAGAAGGTAGGGTCCTCCTCCTCCTGAAGCAGTCCGATCAGTTCGTCCTCCACCTCGTCGAACCGTACAGGAATCTTGTCCCCGTTGATGTGCCAGGAATATGTGTCCGTGTCAAGGTAATGCTTGATGGACACGCTGACAGTCGCCTTTGCCGCCACCTGGCCCGTGCTCTTTGGAAGGAGGAGTTTGAGCGCGTTAGGATTGACGAGGGTCGATGTCACCAGAAAGAATATGAGAAGCAGGAACACGATGTCCGTCATCGACGACATCGAAAATCCCGCATCCACCTTTGTTGTCCGTTTGATGGCCATATCCAGTCCCTATTTTTCTGAAGGTTCGTTCAGGATGTCCATAAACTCTATCGTCGTGCTCTCCATCATAAAGACAAGGTTGGAGATGCGTGACGAGAGGTAGTTGTAGCCGAAATATGCGATGATTCCGACAATCAGACCTCCCACGGTGGTCACCATAGCGGTGTAGATTCCGCTGGAAAGGAGGGTGATGTCAATGTTGTTCCCCGCATTCGCCATATTGAAAAACGCCTGTATCATACCCATCACAGTTCCGAGGAATCCGATCATAGGCGCACCTCCGGCGATTGTGGCGAGCATCGGGAGTCCTCTCTCGAGCCTTGCCACTTCCACATTGCCCATATTCTCAACTGCGGTCTGGATGTCCTGGAGCGGTCTTCCTATCCTTTCGATGCCCTTCTCCACAAGCCTCGCCACAGGCGAGTCATATTTGCGGCAGAGTTCCACTGCCGAACGGATCTTCCCCTCGTGGATGAGCGAGCGGATGTCGTCCATAAAATGCGGGTCGGTCTTGCCCGCCTTGTGGATCATCCACCACCTGCTCCCGAAAATGTAGATGGCTATTATGGAGAGAATCAGCAGGACAATCATCAGCCAGCCTCCCTTTGCCGCCATACTGATGAGTGAATAACTCATTTCCTGCTGCTGCGGAACTGCCTCTGCGGCAGCCGCCAGTGTGTCTATACCCGATTGTAATACAGAAAACAACATATCAAATTTCAATTTGCACAATATCCTGCAAAAGTACTGAAAATTTCGCGAAAACTGAAATTTTATTTGTCGGATTCTGTCCGCCCTTCTGCCCTGGTTATTCCAATGTGGCGGATGGGCGGAATTTTGTCAGGGAATCTTTATTCTTTATATGTGATGGTGAATACTGCGGGACAGTTGACCTCACTTGTCTTCTCCTCGGTGAAATTTTTGGTGATGATTGGGTACCAGACCTCGTTACCGCTTTCTGCGCCTCCATAAGGATTGTGTGGGATAGGGTTGCCTGTGTCCGCGACCAGGTCGTATTCTATCTTGAACAACTCATATACCGTATCAAAGGAGATTTGGACCGGACATCCGCTTTCATTGAACTCATACGCAACGCTCCAAGGACCACTTTTCATACTTTCTCTCGTTTCGGACATATGTTCCGTATAATTCGGATCTTTGGTATATTGGGCTGCGGAAATATGGGCATAGTCGTCTCCCCACTCCTCCAGCATCTCCACACAGGCATCACCGTATTTTCCGCACATACGGAGAGATGCGAGAATCGATAAAATGTCTCCTGCAAGTTCCGGATGGCCGTTGAACAAAAACATATTGAAGTCAACATTTGTCCTGTCGTTGGGATATCTGTGAGGATAATATGTGTCCACAGGAAAGGACAACTTCTGTGTCTCCCCGTCATCTTCCCTGGTCACGCCTGTAAGAAGGCCGCCTGTATAACTTAAATCTGTCTTTTTCTCGCCGTCGTCCTCGCTGTAGTCAACTATTCCGACCAGATACCCTGCATCATTATAGTTGAATGTGAACTTATAAGGCTCGTATGAGTAACTGCTTCCGCCCACCACCGAGGATTCCGTTGCCCTTCCATTCTGCAGGGTGACATCATAAATCTCATCTTCACGATAATCGTCCTTATAGGCCGAGGTGACGGTCACCTTGTCCACAATCGTGTAGTCCAATGTGTGCCATACCTCGTAAGAGTCATAGGAAAACTGAGATTCGCTGACCTCTTCGATTCTGACAACACGGTCCTGTTCATCATATCTGTATGTGAAAGTGCAATGTTTGGAATCGTTCTCTGCCACACTTGTATAACGGAAGTCAATCGAACTTACATACTTGACTTCTGGCTTGACGTTGTCTTTGTCGCCATTGGCGGATTTGTCGCACGATGCGGATATGGCCAAAGCGATAATGGCATATGAAACATATTTTATAACCTTCATGACATCAAATGTTTTTAAGTGGTACAGGTGCAAATTTATAAATATATTCCAAAGATTTCAAAGATTTGCGGGCTGTTTCCGCGACTCTTTCTCCGTGCAGGTTGACAGCCATTGAGTCGGGGTCAGTCCCGTAGATGACTTGAAGTACTGGGTGAAGATTGACGGGGAAGTGAAATTCAGGGCATAGGCCACATCGGCCATATTCCCGCCAGGGCTCTGCAGAAGGAGCGTCTTGGCCGTCAGGGTGACATATTCCTTGATCCAATAGCCGGCAAGGTGACCGCTGACTTCCTTGATGGTCTGTGAGAGATGCTTTGGAGAACGGCAGGGACGCGCGCCTCTTCATCAGGGAATAGATGCCCAGCATCTCATCCACTCTTTTGTCGGAAAGATGCAGTTTGCCTGAACTTATGACATTCTCTCCTCCGGACACGCTGCACAGGACATCCCCGCGCTCCAGATGGAAACGCGAGAGGTTGAGGTTGAAATCCATCTCTCCTTTGATGCAGAGAATCATCGTGGACATCGACAGTTTCCAGCACAGGGGAAACAGGCGTGCCGCTCAGTGCAGTATCCTCGGGTTTCGAGCCGAAGAGGGGAGGTTAATATCTGATGTCAATATGGAAAATGGCAGCAACCCGAAAAGGTCGCTGCCATTTGTGTTGTTCGAAGCCGGTGTTTTAGAGGAGGTCTTTTATTTCCTCCGCCGACAGGCCGGTGTATTTGGACACGGCATCTTC
>JBJEJS010000025.1:0-4601 GCA_051878235.1 Candidatus Cryptobacteroides sp. | reverse complement strand
CTGAACTACTCGTTCTAAGGCATACCCCATACCTATACCTTTATTATATAAGGCGGATATGTTGGTCACCTGTACGAAAGCGTCCTGAGCGGCATTGTAGATGTGGAGCCCGTCGAAAGAGGAGCCAGCCCAGACATTCGATGCAGGGTCCACAAAAAGGCAGGAGACATTGTAGGATGACTCCCCGAGAGGCCATCTGCGAAGACTCCCGTCGGTGGCGGAAAGCCTGTAAACGCCGTCATAATTGGTCGATATCCAGATTGTCCCGTCGCGTCCCGACTTCAGGTCGGTCACAAAGACATCCGTCAGGGGCTCCACAGGGGCGGAAGGGAGATAGTCCCTGATGGAGAACAGTTCGTTGGAAGGGGTCATCACAAAGACCCCGCTGCGTGTGCCTATCCAGAGGTTGGAGGCATTGTCCTCCTCGATTGCCGTGACTCCCGTGCGGGAGAAATCCGGATAGTCCTCCGGCTCCACCCTGACAGCCTGTCCGCCGTCCGCTGTCCCGTCAAGAAGCCACAGGCCCTGGCTGTAGGTCCCGAAACATATTTCCGAAGTCGTGCGCCTGCGGGCAATCACATCCACAGCCGAAGTGTAGGGAAAATTCCTGAATGCGGGATATTTCTCGTATGGCAGGAAACTCCCGTCGGACGGGTCGTACAGCACCATCCCATAGCCGATGATTCCGAGCCACAGACGGCCGTCCGGCATAGCGTAGATGCTCCGCACAGAGTTTGTCCTCAGGGATTCCCTTATGTTCTCAAGCGCATCGACCCTGAAACGGAAGTCAGGCTGCTCCACCTTGCACACCCCTCCGCAGAACATACTCAGCCAGATGTTCCCGTCATCGGTCCTGAGGATGGAACTCACCTCATTGTAGGGGAGGTCGTGCTCAGGATCACCAGGGGCGTAATTCACAAAGGAATACGGGTCGGAGATGTCCTCAAGTATGCTAAGTCCGCTTCTGGAGGCGACCATCAGCCGCCCTTCGGAGTCCTGTTCGATGTCGTAAATCACATCATCCAGCAGCGAGCCGGGGTGGTCCGAACTGGAATAGACGCTGTAAGAGAGGCTTTCGGATCCGTAGGGAGAATCGATTCTCAAAAGGCCCTTGCCCCAGGTCCCGACCCAAAGCCGCCCTTTCAGATCCTTGTAGGCCAGATTCGACCAGTAGAGGCACTCGTCGGAATATCTTCTGACCGAGAATGTGCGGATGTCGTACCTGTAAAGCGCGTGCTCGCAGCAGGATATCCAGAGATAGCCCTCCGAGTCCTCGCAGATTGAGGAGACCCCCTCCATCGGCGCCCCCTCATAGAGAACAGGGGTGAACTCCCCTGTGGAAGCCTCTATGTGCCAGAGTCCCGTGTTGCCTCCCACCCAGACATCCTTTCCGTTGGAACAATGTATGTCCGAAGCGTTGAGCGTTCCGCGTTCAAGGTCGGGCCCGACGAAATCAATCTCGCCGCTGGTCTTGTCAAGCGTGAAGACACCCTTTTCGGAGGCAATCCACAATTTGTTCCCCTCCGACTCGCAGACCACATTGATGTGGCAGTCGAAGACCTTGTTGTCCCCGCCCTGCAGGCCGAATACCACTGTGGAAGACCCGTCATATCTGACAAGCCCGCTGTAGGTAGGTATCCAGATATAACCCTCACTGTCGCTGAAAAGCACCCTTACCGCATTGGTGGGCAGGAGTTTGGACGGTATGTTCCTGAAGGAGAGGCTTTCGGAGGAGGATGCGGGGATATATGCCAGAGCCGCAAGCACCGCCGTCAGCAGCACCCGCAGAACAGTGATTGCAGATTTCCGTTTCATAAGTCCAGAAATAGTATTTTGGGATATTCCTTAGTAAAATTACCCTGTTTAACGACGTCTAAGGTAGAAAATTTTCCGAAATATTTCCTTTTGTGCCATAAAGCAAGCGGGAAACACGGCATAATTCAGTATTTTTGTCAGGTTTAAAGGGGATATGAATCTTGTGAGGCAGGAATGCACCAGCCTTACAATATATTTGCGAAACTTGAGTATATGAAACATATAAGACTGATAACCATCATCCTGATGTCCCTGTCCCCCCTCCTTTCAGAAGGAGCGGACAGGTTGGGAGTGCTTCAAATCAACATCTGGCAGGAATGCACGCACGTCCCCCAGGGATTTGACGCGCTCGTGGACAACATAACCGCAAGCGGGGCGGATGTGGTCTTTATGCAGGAAATCAGCAACAAAGAGGGCAGATTCATCCCGCGCCTGATCGAGGCACTCGCCTTGAGGGGAGAGACATTCTTCGGGGAGGACACGACCTGCGACAGCGGAGTCATCAGCAGGTATCCCATTGTGCCAGACGGCAGGAAATGGGAGGGATGCGGCTCAGTGCAGAGGGTCAAAATCGATGTCGGTGGACATCCTGTCGCGCTTTATTCCGCACATCTGGACTATAAGAACTACGCCTGCTACTGTCCGAGAGGCTACGACGGGAACACCTGGAAGAAGATTCCAGCCCCTGTGACCTCGACCGGGGCCGTCCTGAAGATGAACAGGGATTCGGGACGGGACGACACCATAAGGGATTTCCTCAGGCTCAGCAGGGCGGACATCGACGAGGGGACGGATGTGATTCTGGCGGGGGACTTCAACGAGCCGTCGCACCTTGACTGGACCGGGAGGACGGCGGAACTGTGGGACCACAACGGCGCAGTCATCCCTTGGGACTGCTCCACAATGCTTTACGGGGGAGGCTTCGAGGATTCCTTCAGGGCGGTGAATCCCGACCCCGTGACAGCCCCGGGCTTCACTTTCCCGAGCGACAACCCTGCCTGCGACCCGCTGAAACTCACTTGGGCTCCGGAAAGCGACGAGAGGGAGAGAATCGATTTCATATATTATTATAAGGAGGGGCTATTGAGGCCCGTCGGGAGCAAGGTGTTCGGACCGTCAGGCTCGATTGTCAGGGGCAGGAGGGTTGCAGAGGAGGACCTTTCCGGGATTTCCGCTGTGGAGGGCGCCTGGCCGAGCGACCACAAGGGCGTGCTGAGCGTCTTTGAGTTTGCCCCTGTGGCACGGACATACACTCCAGCCATTCCGACGATACTCGACAGGAAGCATAACATAATCTGCGAGATTTGCATCAAGTCGGCTTCGGGAGGGGATGTGCTTGAAAGCATCGGAGCCGTTTTCTCGGGAATGGACCTTTCCGCAGTCAGGAATGTAAGACTGATGTACACGGGGACCTGCTCCGCAATCCACTCACGGACAAGTTCATACATCCTGAAAGACCAGTTCCGCAGAATCGGCGCGGGACAGGACACCTGGCGGCATCCCGCTTTCGCCTTGGAGACGGCATCGGGCAGATGCGGGAAAGACGGAAGAATCATCCTGAATCCGGGAAAGGCCCTTGTCAAGGGGAAGAATTATTTCTACCTGAGCCTTGAGGCGGATTCCCGTAAGGCGGACCTTGACGGGACCTTCGGAGTGACGGTCGATTTTGTGGAGATCAACGGGGAGACGGCAAAAATCATATCCGACGGGGACTCAGGACACAGATTCGGAATCGCCCTCCGCAACCATTTGGATGACGGCAGTTTCTCATACAGGATTCCGGGACTGGCCACCACCCCGAAAGGGACCCTGATTGCCGTGTATGACATCAGGCACACCTCAGGGAACGACCTTCAGGACAACATCGATGTGGGTATGAGCCGAAGCGCCGACGGAGGCAGGACCTGGGAGAAGATGCGCACGATAATCGATATGGGTGAATGGGGAGGGCTCCCCGAGGGGCAGAACGGCTGCGGTGACCCGTCCGTGCTTGTGGACAGCAACACGGGGACAATCTTCGTCTGCGCACTCTGGACGCACGGTCTCGGCAACAGGCACGCATTCGCCTTTGTCTCCGACGGTTACGAGCCTATTTCGACAGGCCAGATGGTTATGGTGAAAAGCACGGACGACGGAAAGACCTGGAGCAGCCCCGTCAACATCACCCGCCAGGTCAAAAGGGCTGACTGGAGGATGACCCTCCAGGGACCGGGGAGAGGCATCACGATGCAGGACGGCACGCTTGTATTCCCGATGCAGTGCCTTGACAGCGACGGGGTCCCGAGTTCGGGGATAATGTACAGCAAGGACGGGGGACAGACCTGGAACTGCCACGAGAGGGCCTGCCCGCGCACCACCGAGGCGCAGGTCGCCGAGATAGCCCCTGGAGTGCTGATGCTGAATATGAGGAACGACAGGCGCGAGGGCAGGGTCGTCTGCACGACCGAGGACCTCGGCAGGACCTGGAAGACGCACCCCTCATCGGGGAAACTGGTTGAGCCTGTGTGTATGGCTGGACTGCTGAACATCCCCGCCTGCGAAAACATCTACGGGAGGGACATCCTCCTGTTCTCGAATCCCGTGTCCGCCCCGGGAAAGGGCAGGAACCACATCTGCATAAAGGCGAGCCTTGACGCGGGGATGACCTGGGACCCTCAGGACTGCCTTCTTCTCGACAGTGAGGAAGGATGGGGATATTCCTGCCTCACCTCCATCGGGAGGGACAAGGTGGGGATTCTCTATGAGGGAAGCACCGCGCATCTTGTCTTCCAACAGGTCAGACTGGA
>JBJEJS010000024.1:0-4621 GCA_051878235.1 Candidatus Cryptobacteroides sp. | reverse complement strand
TCTTGTCACCGATCTTGAGCTCGAATTTGCCGCTTGCCACGTATGTTGCCTGGCTGTGGAAATGCTCGTGGAGCGTTCCGACAGCACCCTTTTCGAACTGAACCTTGACAATCATCAGCTGACCGTCATAACCCATAATCTGCCTTTTGATCCCGGGACCCGGGGTCTCCCACTGCAATTCATTTGCAAATTGGAATGTTTCACTTCTTGTCTTCATATAGATAATTGTTTGTAAGTTATTCTGTCTCTATTGTTTCCAAATTCAGGACCTATTCGGTCATCAATGATGACGGACCTGTCCAGGTGACTGTCCTGCCGTTCCCGCAGGCAACGCTGTGGGACACCTCCCCTCCATTGTCTCCCGCCGCAATGCAGAGCAGGACCTTCCTGCCGCCGATGAATTCATATTCAGCCACTATGTCCTCCCCTGATCCGCCGTACACGCTCACTCCCTTGCAGGAATGGACGAGATTCTCGGACTGCTCCACCTGCAGGTCGTACCTGCCGTGAGTCTCGATGCAGCCGGCAAAAATGTGGTCGGCCTTACCTGTCTCACGGAAAATCACCGCAGGCTCGCTGCGCAGGTTGAAATCCGGGTCGTCAGCCCCCGTGCGCACGAGGAATACCTCGGTCTGAGGTGTTGTGGACAGGTTGAGGGAGTACATCCTGTCGCCTGTGAGCCAGGTGTAGCAGGTGCTTCCGTCCCCTCCCTGTGCCTTTGCCTCCACCCAGAGATGATTGTAGCCGTTCTCCTCTCCGAGCACGCCCATCTGTCTCAGGGATTTTTCATAAGGGACATCAAGGCTGATCATATGGCCGTTGTAGTGGATTGGATAGTCGTACCTGTGTCCGTCTGCGCTTCTGAGGCTGAACACATCCATAATCAGAGGATATTCCAGGAAAGGAATCCTTGCGTAAGCCACGGTCCTGAACATCTCCACGCCAGGGGCGGCATTGCGCTCGAAAGCGGAGACAATCTGGAAATCCTGATTGTCAAGGTCACAATGCCAGATGTCAGGATTGTGCTCCGAGGACACATCGAAATTGCAGTCAAAATGGCTTTTCCCGTCAACCGTCACAGTGTTGTGGGCGACTGTGGTCATCGCATAGGACTTGTTCTGTTTGGTGTAGTGTCCCTTGTATTTCGCCTCGATGTTGATGAAACGTGACGCTCCGTAATCGGTGATTATCTCGTTGTCATTGTCATAATAGGCGAAAGTCAGTTTGTCGTAATGCCCGTGGCTGAGTCCGTGTGAGGTCGCCTTGAAAGAGACGAGAGAGTTCAGTCCCTCCGCCGAGCGCATCATGGCCAACGCTCCGTTGGAGCCGTCCTTTCCGTCACGCAGGAGTAGGCTCTTGTATTTGATGGGCTCCGCCTCTCCGTCCGCAATTCCTTTTGCGACAGCATATCCCGCATCGCTCACAAGTACCTTGTTCTGGTAGTCTCTTGCTACGGACAGCAGGGACTTGTTGCCCTTGTCCGCATTGTAGGCGATGTGAACGGCGTAAATGAGTTCCTGAGCGTCGAATCCTTTCTCCAAGGCATCGTTGAAGCGGAGGAACACTCCGTCGTATGACATCTGGAGAAGGGTGTCAACAGCCTTGAGGATAATCCAGTCCCTGTAGCCGAAAATGCCCATCTCTGGACGGTAATGCGCGATGCACTGTGCGAAAGTCACGAAAGGCCAGATTGCATATCTCTGATAATAAGCACCTTCCGTGAAATATCCGTCAGGAGAGAAAAGATAGTCGAGTTGCCTGATGAAACCGCCGTTCTGCCCGCTCTTGTCCGAGCCGTACAGGGCTTTGTCAATAAGGTCGGCATCATCCATAGACATTCCCGCCATACCTACGGCAGCGCACGCCCAGGTGCCGTGATTGTGCATCTTGTTGAAGATTATGTTGTTCTCCCTGTAGTCAGGAGTGCCGTTCATAATGAAATCCGCAACAAGCCTGAGAAGGTCGTTCTCGATTTTCCTTCGGTCCTTTGCGGAAAGATATTCCCTGACACAGTCGTAGGCGATGCTGGTGTGCACCAGCCATACGCTCTCATTGAGGGTCTGCCAGAATATCCTTCCCGGAGTCTTGGAAAGGGTCATCGGATGATAGCCCAGAGACGGATACATATCCGCGTATGCCAACAGGATTTCCCTGACTTTCTCGGCATATCTGCTGTCGGAGGTCAGTTGCCACGCCATTCCGCAGGCGAACATATCATAATAGTTGCGCTTGTGCATCTCGTGGCTATATCCCCCGCCTCCGTCCTTAGGCTCAGGCAGGCACAGCGGTGCTTTGAGGGCGGCATCCGCCTCGGCAATCAGGCTTGCGACTGAGTTGTCAAAAAGCGGAACTTCCCCCGAATGCGCTTTCATCTGCTCCACTCCGTCCGGTGTGAGCAGAAGGACCGGATGTACGGACTTGCCCGGAGCCGCGCTGAGAAGCAAAGGAATGAAAGACAGTAAAATAAATGTATATACCTTATTCATCGCTTTATTTGAGTTTTCCGTTTGACAGAATCTTTCCTGAATTGGAGAAACGGTTTCCTTTAACCCTGACTGCCTCCCACGGAGCCTCGTCGAGCCTTATGGAATATCCTCCTCTTCCGCTGTCGATGAAATTGTTGTCCAGAATGTCGAGGACCTGCGCTCCGATGATTCTGACAACACTTCCGCGTACTTTGTTGCAGCAGTCGTCGAAAGTGCAGCCACTGAGGGTCACATAAGGCCCTGCCGTGCTCTCGTCGCTTCCGCCACGGTAAATGTTCACAGGCAGACCGAGAATCCTGTTGAAACGGCAGTTCTCGATGATGATGTCGTCGGCATTGTAACGCCCCTTGTCATCCAGTTCGGCGGCATAATTGACCGCGTCCCCTGAAAGGGCCTCGAATGTGCAGTTCCTGATGGTGACCGTCTCTGCAAAAGTGCCTTTCAGACCTTTCACAGGGATGAATGCGCCTTCCCCGAAATTCCTGAAGGTGCAGCCGTCAAGCACAAGATTGTATGGCTCAATCATATCCGCAGCCGTTGATATTCCGCTTCTTGCGAGGCTTCTTCCCGATGTGAGCACCCCGTCGAAAGTGAGCCCTTCGACAGTCAGGTCAGCACCGTCACAGACAGTCAGCATATCATCAGAGGTCCTTCCGACAAAGCGGATCTGAGGTGCTGCACCTTCAGCAGCCTTGAGGGTCAGCCTTGTCCTCACCCTGAGGGCGGACTCGATTCCATAAACACCGTCAGCGAACTCGATGACGGAATTTGCGGCGGCATTGTAAACTATTTCGGAAACATTGTCCTGAGTCCCGACCTTGACGATGACAGGATTTGTGCCGGCGCACTCCGCCCTAGGGGCATACCACAACGCTCCCTTGCCTTCTGCGAGCGAATCGAATGACGGTGCCTGAAGTTTCTCCTTCACCACCGTATTGTCCTCAAAGACAGTCCCGACAGGAGCCAGGGTCCTCTCAAAGTCCTTGCCCGTCTCGAAGTCGATGGAGGCGCAATCGGAGAAGAGATTATCCTTTATTATGGTGTTCTTCACCTGCATATACCTGTTAGGCAGGGAATTGGGCACTCCGTACATCAATGCGAGCGCGGAGAAGAACCTTGTTCCTGCAAGAGAGTACATCTTGTTCCCGAGCACTTTCTGGTCCTCTCCCACAATGCGGATTCCTCCGGTGTTCCTCACGCCGTTTCCGACGAAGATGTTCTCTGAAGCCACATTCCTGTCCCCGTGCCTGAGGGCAAGCACACCCTCGCACTCGTAGAATGCGTTGCCGCTGATGACATTCTCACAGGACTTGATGGAAACCACCTCCACCTCCCCGTTGCATTTATGGAACAGGTTGTTCCTGATGATTGTGCGGGAATTCTGCATACATTGCTGTGAGGTGCCGACCCTGATGGTCTCAGCCCCGTTGGCCCCATAGACAGGTCTTGGCCCGAAGTAGTTGTCCTCAATCAGATGGTTGTTCTCGTCACAGCCGTCGTGGTTCAGGAGCACAATCAAAGTGACCCCGAGATTCTTCTTGCCGAGGAAAGAACAGTGGTCAACACGGTTATTGCGTCCGTAAAGATGGACATAACTGTATGATATGTCCCTTCTTACAGGGTTATATGAATCAATGACACAGTCAGTCAAGCGACATTCTCCTGCAAGCGAGTCCGAATTGCGGAACTCAATCACCGCGCCCCTTTCTATGCTGCCGTCCTTGAAAATGAATGATGACACCACAAGGCCCTTTCCGTAGATTTTCAGCATTGACCTGCCTGTGATGACGACCTTGCCCCTGTTGGCAGGCATAACGACCACAGGTTTCGAAGCATCGGCACGGCCTTCCCATTTCAGGACCACATCCTCATATATGCCGTCCGCAACGAAAATTGTGTCCCCCGGCTCCGCCTTTTTAAGGCAGGAGGCGACCTTTTCGATGGAGACCGGCTCCGCCTTTGTCGTTCCGCACGCCGTAAGGCTGAGGAACAGGACGGCAATAGCCGCCGTATATTTTATATATCTTATATTTACCATATTACACCAGCCTCCCCTTTAATTTTTTCGATTTTCAAAGAATAGTCCTCCACCTGCGGCTCTTCAGTTTCATATTTCGGAGAATAACCTTTGCATA
>JBJEJS010000023.1:0-4627 GCA_051878235.1 Candidatus Cryptobacteroides sp. | reverse complement strand
TGCCTCCATCCACAGGATGTATCTTGAGGCGGGGGCGGACATAATCGAGACGGACACCTTCAATGCCCAGAGGCTCTCACAGGCGGAATACGGGACGGCATCGCAGGTCAGGGAGATGAATCTGGCCGCTGCGGGGATTGCCCGTCGGGAGGCTGACAGGATGACGGCTGCCACTCCCGGGAAACCGCGTTTTGTGGCAGGCAGCGTCGGGCCTACGGGAAAGACCGCATCTATTTCTCCTGATGTGGATGACCCCGCCTACAGGGATGTGGACTTCGACCTTCTGGAGGAAATATACACAGAACAGATGACCGCATTGGTCGAGGGAGGGGTTGACCTCCTCCTGATGGAGACGGTCTTTGACACCCTGAATGTCAAGGCCGCGCTTTCGGCGGCAAGGAACGCCTTCAGGAATGTCGGCAGGACTGTTCCCGTGATGGTCTCCGCATCGGTCACGGATATGTCGGGGAGGATTCTCTCGGGGCAGACTGTGGATGCTTTTCTTGCCTCTGTAGCCCCTTTCGGGGTGTTCTCCATCGGACTTAACTGCTCTTTCGGGGCGGACAGGATGCTTCCCCTGATTGAGGAACTTTCCGCGAAAGCCCCTTTCTTTGTCAGCGCGCATCCGAATGCAGGTATGCCGGACGAACTCGGAAACTATGACCAGGGCCCTGAAGTTATGGCCGCGAAGGTGCGGCCTTTCCTGGAGAGGGGACTGGTCAACATCATAGGGGGATGCTGCGGGACCACTCCTGAGCATATCGCCGCAATCGCCGCTGCCGTTTCTTCTGCCGTTCCGAGGAGGGTCCCTGATGTCAGGGCTCCCTGGCTTTCCGGAATAGACGCATTTTATGACGGGGGCGGATTCATAAAGGTCGGCGAGAGATGCAATGTGGCTGGAAGCCGCAAGTTCCTGAGACTGGTCAAGGAGAAGAATTATTCCGAAGCCCTTGAGATTGCTGCGGCGCAGGTGCGTGCGGGGGCGGATGTCATAGATGTCAATATGGATGACGCTATGCTCGACCCTGTGGAGGAGATGCACCACTTCCTGAATCTGATGGCGTCCGACCCTGAAATCTCCAAAGTGCCTGTGATGGTGGATTCCTCCCGTTTCGAGGTCATCGGGACTGCCTTGAAATGTCTTCAGGGGAAGCCGATAGTCAATTCCCTGTCGCTCAAGGAGGGGGAGGAGGTGTTCCTTAAAAGGGCCGTCAGGGTGAGGGAACTCGGGGCTGCGCTTGTGGTGATGGCATTTGACGAGCAGGGCCAGGCGGACACCTTTGAAAGGAGGATTGAAATATGTTCCCGTGCCTACCGTATTCTTGTGGAAAAGGCCGGATTCAATCCCTGCGACATAATATTCGACCCGAATGTGCTTGCTGTGGCGACAGGAATGAGGGAACACGATGCCTATGCCCTTGACTTCATCAGGTCTGCGGAGTGGATTCACGCCAATCTCCCGGGGGCAAAGGTCAGCGGCGGGCTGAGCAACCTTTCTTTCTCGTTCAGGGGAAACAGTTACATAAGGGAGGCGATGCACACGGTGTTCCTGCACCACGCAGTTCCGTCAGGGCTCGATATGGCGATTGTAAACCCGTCGTCCTCTCTGGAATATGGGGACATACCTGAAGATTTACGGAATATAATCGAAGATGTGATTCTATGCAGGAGGGAGGACGCGACGGCCCGCCTGCTTGAAGCGGCGTCAGGATTCCTCGACAGGAAGATTCCTGCCGGGAAGGCCGAGGTTGAGGACCGTTCAGGGCTCTCTCTTGAACAGAGGCTTGCGGATGCCCTCCGCAAGGGTGACGAGACTTATCTGAAAGATGACCTTCAGGAGGCTCTTTCTGCCTTCCCGTCGGCTCAGGCGATAGTCGAGGGACCTCTTATGAGGGGTATGACCGCTGTGGGCGACCTGTTCGCCCAGGGCAGGATGTTCCTCCCGCAGGTGGTCAAGACGGCAAGGACTATGAAGTCGGCGGTGGATTTCCTTAGGCCTTATTTCGGGGCGGGGGCTTCTTCCGATGCTGCCTCCTCCAATGGCAGATACCTGATAGCGACGGTCAAGGGAGATGTGCACGACATCGGGAAGAACATAGCTGCCGTGGTGCTCTCCTGCAACAATTTCGAGGTGATAGACCTCGGGGTGATGACACCTGCCGAGAAGATTGTCAGCACGGCGATTGAGAAGGATGTCGATTTCATCGGTCTGAGCGGGCTGATTACCCCGTCGCTTGACGAGATGTGCAATGTGGCGGTGAAATTGCGGGAGGCCGGGGTCAGCAAACCTCTGTTCATAGGCGGGGCCACGACTTCCGAACTGCATACTGCCGTGAAGATTGCCCCTCTGTATGACGGACCTGTCTTTTATGTGCGTGATGCCGCCCAGAATCCCGTGATTGCATCCTCCTTGATGACTTCCGGAAGGGATGAGGTCATAGCCGCCCTCAGGGAAAGGCAGGAGGAACTACGCAGGAAGTATGCGGAGCGGAATTCTCCCGCCGCTGATGTCCCTGGGGGCAGGGCGGATTCGGGACAGGCTGTCCCGGTGGAGGAGACTTCCCGCAGTACTGCTTCTCAGGAGATTGCTGAGCCGGACAGGAGGAATGTGGTGAAAGCCCCTCCGTATCTTGGCATAAGGACACTTGATGACATTCCTGTGGAGACTCTTGTCCCCTATGTCAACTGGGCGTCATTCTGTCATCTGTGGGGTGTCAAGGCAGGAAGTCCTGAGGCTGACGGTGTCATTGCCGATGCCCGGGCGATGCTTGAATCATTCAGGGGAAAATATACGATGCGCTCTCAGGTCGCCTTCTATGAGGCCTGGGGCAAGGATGACAGCATCGTCGTCCTCCATCCTGAGGGGTGCCCCTGCTGCGGATTGTCTTTGCCGGAAAATGTCAGCGGCAGACTCCGTGCATTGCGGAGCACAGTCATCCCGACAAAACGCCAGGACAAGCCAGGGAGCGACGGCCGCAGGCTTTCCCTTGCCGACTTCGTCGCCCCGCAAGGCTGTGGTGACCACATCGGGGTCTTCGCGGTGACCGTCTGCAAGGACTTCGTCAGGGAACTTGAGAGGCTCAAGGCAGGGAATGACGATTTCAGGTCCATACTGATGCAGTCCCTCGGTGACCGTCTTGCGGAAGCCGCTTCGGAATATCTTCACGAACAGGTGCGCAAGCATATCTGGGGCTATTCTCCTGACGAAAACCTTACCATAAGGCAGATGTACAGCGCAAAATACCAGGGCATCAGACCGGCGGTCGGCTATCCGTCCCTTCCGGATGTCCGCCTGATGTCCACAGTCTCAACCCTCCTTGACTTGGACACCCTGGGCATAACCCTGACGGAAAACGGTGCGATGTACCCCCAGTCCTCGGTCTGCGGCCTGTACATCTCAAACCCGGAATCCCGCTACTTTGTCGCTTGATAAAACAGATGTTTATTGTAATCGGAATAATGCTGTCGGGCCTGTTGCTCGGTTATCTGTTGAGAAACCGCGCAAGGGGTGTTCTTGAGCTGTTCTCAAAAGGCTCTATGATTACCGTATATGCCCTTCTGTTTGTGATGGGGCTTGAACTCGGCGGCAACAGGGCGGTCTCCTCCAATATTCTGGCAATCGGATGGGAGGCCCTGCTGATTTCAGTCGCCTCCACTCTTGGAAGCGTGCTTGCCGCCTGGGCAATCTTCCGCCTGTTTTTCAGTAAGACTGTCACCTTTTCTCCGGATTCCTCTGCCGCCCTTTCTCCGGACTCCTCTGCCGCCCTTTCTCCGGATTCCTCTTCTGTCCTCTGCCAGGAATCCTCCTGCACCCCATCTCATCAGTCCCTCTCCCAATCTTCCTTTCATCTCTCCGGTCAATCTTGTTCTCCGCCGTCCCCAAAGTCCCCCCGCAAATCATCCCCTATGACAGGAAGTCTGGCAATTGTCGCCGCATTCCTTGCCGGATGCCTTGCAGGTTGGGCTTCCCTGAAATGCCTCCCGTCAGGATTCTCCATCACAACATTCATAACCGACAGCAAAATATCCTCTTGGCTCCTGTACCTGCTCATCGCCCAGGTCGGACTCGGTGTAGGAAGCGACCCGAAACTCGGAAGCATACTGAGAAATGCCCGTCCCCATATTCTTCTGCTTCCTGCAGCCACGATTGCAGGAACTCTGCTGTTCAGCCTCCTGGTCTCGGCCGTCATCTCCCGATGGTCTCCTTCGGAGGTGATTGCGGTAGGGAGCGGATTCGGTTATTACTCCCTTTCATCCATCCTCATCACAACCCTCAAAGAAGCCTCCATCGGTGTCCAGGCGGCAGCCGAACTCGGGACACTGGCGTTGATAGCCAATATTCTCCGTGAGATGATGACCCTTATTTTCGCCCCTGTGCTCGCTAAAGTATTCGGCCCTGCGGCACCCATAGCGGCAGGAGGAGCCACGACTATGGATGTCACCCTCCCCGTAATCTCCCGTGCCAGCGGTGACAAGTGGATTGTGGCATCGATGATCCACGGTTTCCTCGTGGACTTCTCCGTCCCCTGGATAGTCCCTTTCTTCTGCTCCCTCTGACCCTCCCTCTGACCCTGTATTTAACTGAAAATAGTTGACTCACAAACAAAAGAGTAAACAATGTATCAGT
>JBJEJS010000022.1:0-4647 GCA_051878235.1 Candidatus Cryptobacteroides sp. | reverse complement strand
CGAGCATTTCGTATGTTCCTCTTTCGGAGTTCCCGAAAATGACGAAGCATATTACAACACGCTAAAATCCTTCATCGCCGAAATGACAGGCGACACCTTCACATACTGAGGCTGACTGACAGGAAGAGTCACGAATCTACGAGACGGTCCCCCGACGGAACTGGTTGGGGGTCTGTCCTGTGTGTTGTTTGAAGAAACGGACAAAATGCTGCGGATATTCGAAACCGAGACTGTCGCTTATCTGTGTTACGGACAGGCTCTCGTCATTGAGGTGCACCTTAGCCGCCGCCACCAGACGCTCGTTGATGAATTCCTTCGCGCTGCGTCCTGTCTCGGTTTTGATCAACTGACCGAAATAGGCGGTGGAGAGGTGGCATCTGTCAGCGAAATACGCCACAGTCGGCAGACCTTCTTCCGCCGCCCTGCCGCTGATGTAATCCCTGAGCATTTTGTCGAACTGCTTCACCACAGTATGATTGATCTCTTCCCTTGTGATGAACTGGCGGTCATAGAATCTCAGGCAATAGTTGAGCAGAAGTTCGATATTGGAGACTATCAGTTCACGGGTATGGTTGTCTATGGGACGCTGCAGTTCGGTGTCAATCATATCCAGTACCTGCTTGAAGACAGTCACTTCCATTTCAGAAAGATGCAGGGCTTCGGTGCTGCTGTATGAAAAAAACTCATAACGGTGGATGTTCCGTCCCAGATTGGTCCGGTGAAGGAAATCAGGATGGAACAACAGCCCGATGCAGCGCGGTCTTATGTTGTTTTCCGTCACTTCCACAGTGACGGTCTGCCCAGGCTCAAAGGATGTGACGGTCTGTTCGTCAAAATCGTAAGGTGTACGGCCATATGAAAGTTTGCATCCCTTTGTTTCCTTCAGCCAAAGGGCATATACCCCATAATGAATCTTCCGTAGAACAGGCCTTTCATATATGTACTTGTCCAATCGGACCACCGTCACCAGCGGATGCAATGTGCTCACCCCGTAATGGTCGTTCACCTGTTGGATTGTGTCAAATCTGATTTCTTCCATCGCGTCATCCTTTTCTGCAAATATCGTAATTTTATTTCAGGTTTGTCCTGAAAAAACCGTCTATCCTGCCGAACGGGATAAAGTCGAGGTTGTCATACAGGTCGCAATGCGTTGCTCCGGGGACTATCAGCATCTGTTTGTTCGAGGCATATTTGCCTCCGGTGATTTTCCTGTATGCCTCCTCTCCGAAATAGCGGCTGTGCGCCTTCTCCCCGTGGACAATGAGAACCGGGGTGCGTATCTCATCAGCGGCAATCCAAAGGTCCTGATTGAGTCTCATAAGTTGGGTGGTGATGTTCCAGCCCATATTGGAGTTAAGCGAACGGGGATGATAACCGCGTTCAGGAGATTTGTAATATGCGACGTATTGTTTCAGAAAGTCCGCCGCGTCTTCTCCGGGATTTTCAGGCAGACCACCCTGGGGCAGTATCTCCCCGCTGCGGAATTCCTCGGTCCTCTTGTCTGCAAGGTGCTGTTTCAGCGCAAAACGGGCATCTTCGTCCATAGAGTCGAAATATCCCTGCTGAGTCACACGGGTCAGATTATATAAGGTCACGCAGACAGTCGCCCTGATACGCGGATCAAGGGCTGCCGCATTGATGGCTATGCCGCCCCAGCCGCAGATTCCGAGTATTCCGATATGTTCCGCATCCACATCATCGCAGCAGGACAGATAGTCAACTGCGGCACAGAAATCCTCCGTGTTGATGTCCATTGAAGAACTGTACCGAGGTTTCCCCGAACTCTCTCCGGTATAGGAAGGGTCGAATGCGATGGTTATGAATCCCTGTTCCGCAAGGTGCTGCGCATAGAGCCCGCTTGACTGCTCCTTGACTGCCCCGAAAGGTCCGCTGACAGCAATCGCAGGGAGTCTGCCCTCTGCCCCTTTCGATGAATACCTGTCCGCCGAGAGTTCAATCCCGAAACGGTTGCGGAAAGTGATTTTGCGGTGCCCGACTTTGTCGCTTTTAGGGAAAGTCTTGTCCCATTCCTGTGTAAACTGCCTTTCTGGTGATTCCTGTCCCATAACTTCATTATTTTGTGCATTGCCTGACATTGACATTACAATCAATGTCATCAGCAGGACCGACATTCTTCTCATTGTTCCGTACATTTTACTGTGCAAAGATTCCGTCTGTTCACAGATTGCCATACTGCTCATCATTCACAGGCTCAAGCCATTCAGTAGAACAGCCTTCTCCCCTGACCTCAAAGGCAAGATGCGCAAACCAACTGTCTGACGCGGCACCGTGCCAATGCTTCACATTTACAGGGATATGGATGACCGTACCCGGCAGTATCTCGACCGCAGGCTTGCCTTCCTCCTGATACCAACCGCGCCCGGCGACACCGACAAGCATCTGTCCGCCACCTTCTGAAGCCCTATGGATATGCCAGTTGTTGCGGCAGCCTGGTTCAAATGTGACATTGACGGCAGGGACCTGTTCCGACGAAATACGCGCAAGATAACTGTTGCCTATAAAATACTTCGAGTATTCCGTATTCGGCTCTCCAATCGGGAAGATCATCTCACGCTGGAATGCCGCCTTGGCATCCTCACAGGACCCTTCCTCTGCCCAGACCTCCTTGGCAATACGGAATCCCGCCCACGCATTAGGCCAACCCGCATAAAAGGCGGCCTGCGTAAGCAATGCCGTAATCTCCTCCCTGGTGATACCGTGCCTTTTTCCCATTTCAAGATGAGAACGGAACGAGGAGTCCAACATCCCCTTGCCAAGCAGTATGGATATGGTGACCATACTGTGATCGTGAAAACTCAACGAAGAATCGTTCCATACAGCATCGCCGAACAAGACAAGGTCGTTAAGTTCCGCAAATTTCGGGGCGAATCCGCCAAGTTGGTCCCGGCCGGCCGTCTGCACTATCTTTTCCTGTGCCATAACATTCATTGCCATCATACTAAGTATTGCGATAAAACAAAATCTTTTCATAACTATTGCCATATATTCTTTGCCCATTTTGGTCATTGCAAAGTTATGAAGTCCCATTACAACGGGAGATACCCGTATTTAGGAAAGAATTACCATAATTATTGTTTACCGCATACTGACAGGTTTTCCTGCAGAACGGCCCAGAAATATGGCAGGGCGGTCATTTGCACCCGCCAGTCAGGGAATCGTAGGTCCTTTCAAACAGCACGCGCAGCGCCGTCCTGTCCTTGATGAGCCGCTGCAACTCTTTCAGCCGGTCAGCATTGGGGGATTCAGGAATCCAAAGGCGGAGATAGCCCCCTTCCGCATATTTTTCAAGAAGATGCTCCAATGTCCTTTCCCAATGTCCCTCACGGTCAAGTCCCGGATAATGTGAAATGCCATATTGGACAGTGCGGCGGATGATCGTGTCAATGTCTATCTGACGGTCGGCTTCTGCCACAATCTTTCCGTAGATGCTCCGGGGCTCGTGCCCACTTGAAGCCCTGTGGTCTTCAACGGCCTGGGCAATAGTCTCAATCTGCTCCTGAGAGAACCATTGCCTCAGGTTCGCATCCGAGCGCACAATCCGCCCCGACTCAAGATGGTGCGTCTTCCTGTCAACCGCAAGACCCGTATCGTGATAAGCAGAGGCGGCATATACCATATCTTCATCAACATCATAATGCTGTGCCAATTCAAGACTCCGGTTTATGACATTCATCACGTGGTCCCGGCGGTGCGCCGCATCAAAGTCATCGTAACGCGGTATAATATTATCTTTTATATATTGTCTCATCTGCCGCTTTTTGCGAAAATACATAACTATGGCAACTTATCAAAGGAAAAACAATGTTAAATTGCAATGTGACATCCCGCTTCCTGTCCGGCACGCATCCACCGAGTCACATTTCTTGCCTGTAAGCCGGTCAGGAATGGTTCCAGAACGGCAGTTCTTATGCAACTACCGGGGGAACTCCACTTCCGGAAACATCAAACTTACTTTTTTAAGGGCATACTCCATAAGAAAGGCATATTCATAGTCCCTGAAATAATGGGTAATGGTGCCGGGAATATGTATCTCCTCTTCAAGAAGGTCCCTCAGGCGGCGGTGGACACCGTGTGTGTCGGAAATATGCAGGATTCTCAAGTCCATAACGTAATGTTAATCAATTCCAAGGTCAGAACTAACTTCCTTTGAACCTCCGTTTCTTTCCAGAGCCCTGTCAAGATGTTCAAGGCATTTCTCACTCAACAGGGGTGTATCTATGAGTTTCAGTGTTCTCAAACTGCTGCGGTTGCTCACTGACACATAGGTCAGTTCGAGATTGCAATGCAGCGTCAGTTCCTGAAGGCTGTCGCAACGGGACAGGTTCAACTTCTTGAGTTTGCTACAACTTACTGTGAACTGCTCAAGGTCACGGGAACAGCCCAGGTCCATAAGTGAGGCAGCATCTCCACCGATGTTCATTCTTTTGATGCCGGGATTGGTCGTGACATCCAGCCTCTCTATAAGCCAGTCAGCCTTGAGGTACTCCAGTGCGGGGCATCCGGACAGGTCCACGTCCGCGACCATCATGTCCCCGCTGCCGGCGACAAAGCCCGTGATGAGCCCGTCTCCGGAAGCCGTGATGGAGATGTAGAACAACTCCTCCGTCCCCTTGCAACTCTCCCTGT
>JBJEJS010000021.1:0-4687 GCA_051878235.1 Candidatus Cryptobacteroides sp. | reverse complement strand
ACATCTAAAGAGTCCGAGAGACTGGCTCCGGACACACTCAATGAAACACTACCCTTTCCTGAAAACTTCTCCCAACCTGATCTCCTCTTCCAGCCTTTTGAGCCGTTCCTCCCTGTAAATCATATCTCTCCTTCCGCTCCGTTGATTGCTAAATCATATCTCTCCACCCGCCCTGTGATTGCTGAAATCATATTTCTACACCCGATCCTGATGGCAAGTTTGTACAAATATATAAAATAATGTTATATATTCACAATATTATATATAATTATGTTTTTCTCCCGTCGTACCCGCCCTCCTTTCCGTCATCCCCGCCCCTCCTTTCCGTCATCCCCGACCTGATCGGGTATCTTGCCGCAAAGAGATTCCCGGTCGAGCCGGGAATGACAGAGTAACAAGTTGAGAATGAAAAAGTAACAATATGGGAGCGACAGAGTAACAGTCTTGGAGTGACAGAGTAACAGTCCGGGAGTGACGGATTTCTTCCTCCTGCCCGTGAAATTCATTTAGCACCGAAGATGCCAACTGAATCCTTTCCGGGGCGAATTAGCGTGCTGAATGAGGAAAAATTGCCGCATTCAGCACAGAGAATGCCACTGAGGGTTGTCTACGGCGGTTTTTGCGTGCTGAATGAATTTCACGAGATTCAATAATGTTACATATTCACAATAATTGCTATTTTTGCCCTGCAAACCTTGAAAGCGGATATCCGCGCCGCAAATCTAAGGTTTGCGGAATGAGTTGAAAATGACTGTATTATTATGATGAAACGGATTGCGCTGTTCTTTTTGGGGACGGTGATGTCAACGGTGATGATGGCAAATCATCCTGCCGCATATATGCAGAAAGGGGCCTCATTGATTGCCAAGGGGAAATACAAGGAGGCGGTCCGGCAGTTTGACACTGTGATAGAGAGGTGGTGCGAGTACGGGGCGGCGTACGACTACAGGTGCTGGTGCAGGATGAAGACAGGCGATGCCGACGGGGCTGTGGAGGATCTTGTCAGGGCGTTGCGCACAGGGCAGGAGAGGGAAAAGACTGCGGAATTATTTGACATATTGTCATCGCAGAGCCCTGCCTGTCTGGTTGAGGAACTGAGGCGGGAGTGTGCTGTGAATCCATTGAGAAGGAATTTGTACTACTGGCTTGGGCTGGCGTTGCAGGCGGCAGGGGATACAGAGAAAGCTGCCGAGGCATTCTCGGAGTCAACGAAAGAATATTCCGGGCACAGGACCAGGGCGCTTATTTTCACCGATTCTTCTTTCAGAAGCAATGACCCGAAGGAGTTCGGCAGATGGGTGAGGTCGCAAATCACTTATCCGGAAATCGCCAAGGCAAACCAGCTGTCAGGGAGTGTGACCTGTTCGTTCTTTGTTGACGAGAACGGTAACACTGCGGATGTCAGAATCGTCAGCAACGTTCATTATGACTTTGATTCCCAGATTGCTGATGTTGTCGCGAAGTCTCCTGCCTGGACCCCGGCCACCGCAGACGGCAGGGCGGTCAGGTCTTTTCACGTTTTTACAATGAATTATATTCTGGATTGATATTCCTGAATCCAAATAAAATCCCTATTTTTGCAGTTTTGGAAAAATTTGCATCGGGTCCCGTCCCCGGCGGGACTTCTTAGATTGGCAACCTATGGATTTAGACCTTTTTCTTGAACTGCTGAAGATTGATTCCACTTCCGGACGGGAGGGGGAACTGGCTGACTATATCGTGGAGCACCTGGATTTGTGCGGAGGGAAGTTGGAGGTGTTTCCTGAACAGGGAAAGTCAGGCCCAAAGAATATCCTTGTGAGTTGGGGAGAGCCTGAGATTGTCTTCTGCACCCATTATGACACAGTTCCGCCTTACATAGCCCCGACTGTGGAAAAGCGTGAGGACGGCAGGCTTGCAATCAGGGGCAGGGGGACCTGCGATGCGAAAGGGCAGGTGTTCGCGATGTACAATGCCTGTCTGAAACTTGCCTCCCAGGGCAGGACCGGATTCGGGCTGCTTCTTCTTTACGGGGAGGAGACGGGGTCTTTCGGAGCGAAAAGTTTCAGGGACATCCATCCCGGCGGGAAGGTAGTGATTGTCGGGGAGCCTACCGACAACAAGATGGTCTCGGCAAGCAAGGGCACAAAGTCCTTCGAGGTGACCGTCAGGGGAAAGAGTTTCCATTCGGGCTACCCTCTTTACGGGGCGAGTGCCGTTGAAAGGTTCATCGACCTGATGAACAGCCTCCGCAGCGTGGACTTCCCGATTGACCCGAGGCTTGGGGAGACGACCTGGAATGTGGGCAAACTGCACAGCGACAATGCCCAGAACATCCTCAGTGACCATCTGACATTCAGGATTTATTTCCGCACGACCTTCGCAAGCGACGCGATGGTCTGCAAGGTTATGGAGGGATTCAATGACGAATGGGTCAGCGTCAAGGCTTTTGGCGGGGACACTCCAGGGGAGTACCTGACATTGGAGGGCTTCGGCACCAAGACTGTGGCTTTCGGCTCTGATGCCCCGCAACTTACGAACTACTCCCTGAAGGCCCTCTGCGGTCCGGGATCCATCCTTGTGGCGCACACGGATGCGGAGTACATATATTGGGACGACATCGCCGCCGCGGTGGACAACTATGTCGCGATGTTCAATACCCTCCGGAAAGATATGGATCAAGGAAATATATAATAAATTGTGAAACCAGAAAGAAAATAGATACAAGAAAATATGATAGTGATGAAATTCGGCGGCACATCCGTCGCCAATTACGAGGCTGTGTCCCGTATGATTTCAATTGTTGAGGGTAAACTCTCCGAGAGGCCTGTTGTGGTCGTGTCCGCCCTGTCAAAGGTGACTGACCTGCTTTACCGCCTTGCAGACGCCGCAGCGGCATCAGACAGGAACGCCGTGGACGAGATGCTTGTGGAACTGCGTGAAAGGCACTTGAATCTTGCAAAGCAACTGCTTGAGGGTAAGGATGATATATGTCAGGAGGCCTTGAAGCGCATAGACGGTATATGCGACTCTCTCGCTTCTTTCGTGTGTGCGGTCTGCTCTTTGGGCGAACTGACTCCGAGGAGCAAGGCGAAGATCATCGCCAACGGAGAGTGGCTGTCATCCAACATAATATGCTATGCGATGAACGCCAGGGGAATCAGGACAGGATTCGTGGACGCGCGCAACATAATGATTACCTCCAATGACTATCTCAAGGGAGAGCCTGTCATTTCAGAAATCCAGAAAAGGGCCCCTGAGGAGATTGGAAAGGCATACGAGGGAAAGGATGCCGTCATAACGCAGGGCTTCATCTCGTCTTCGGAGAACGGTGAGCCGACAGTGCTCGGAAGGGGCGGCTCGGACTACTCGGCTTCGCTCATCGGTATGGCTATGGATGCCACCAGAATCGAAATCTGGACCGATGTGGACGGGGTCAGGACCGCTGATCCGAGGGTCGTCCCGAACACGAAGAGCATTGAGAAAATCTCATTCGAGGAGGCTGCCGAGATGGCTCATTTCGGTGCGAAGGTGCTTCATCCCCTGACAATCGAGCCAGCGGTGATGAAGGACATCCCTGTCTATGTCCTCAATTCGATGAACCCTTCAGGAAAGGGGACGGCGATTCTGAAGGACGAGATGATAGGGGACGGTGTGAAGTCGGTCTCCTTCAAAGAGAACATCCTGCTGCTCAACATCTTCTCCACCAGAATGATAAATGTGTCGGGATTCCTCCAGAAGGTCTTTGCCATCTTCAGCGAGCACAAGGTTTCCGTGGACCTGATAAGCACCTCCGAGGCGAACATATCCCTGACTATGGACGGCAACCAGAACATCAACAAGGTTGTGGAGGAACTTTCGAAATTCGCCCAGGTGGATGTGGACAGGGACAAGTCCCAGGTGTCCGTCATCGGAAAGAACATCGGAAACCTCAAAGGGGTGCTCAGGCAGACTATGACCTCGCTCTCAGGCTGCAATGTCTATATGATCTCACAGGGCGCATCTTTTGTGAACATCAGTTTCGTGGTTGACCGCAGTTCCCTCAGGGATGCCGTCAATGCGACCCACAAATGTCTTTTTGAATAATATGAAAATAATTATAAGCGGCTACGGCCGTATGGGACATATCGTCGAGAAAATCCTCTCCGAAAGGGGACTGGAGTGTGCAGGAGCAAGCGAGGACATCCGTTCAGTTGACAGGGAACTCGCCTCGCAGTGTGTCTGCATAGACTTCACCACGCCGCAGGCATTCAGGGAGAACTACCGTTTCATCGCGGAGAACTTCAAGGCTGCCGTCATCGGCACGACAGGGTGGAATGACATCAGGGACGAGGTGACCGCATATTTCAGAAAATGCGGGACGACGATGATATATGCCTCAAATTTCTCAATCGGCGTGAACATCCTTTTTGCGGCGGCCGACTTCATCTCGAAGAAAATGGCGGTCACAGGAGGCTATAGCCCATATTTTGTTGAGATGCACCATTGCCATAAACTTGATGCTCCGTCAGGAACGGCAAAGACGCTTGAGGAGATTGTGGACGGCAATCTTTCGACGCAGACACCTGTTCAGTCGGTGCGCTGCGGAGAGATTCCGGGTATTCACACGGTCGGTTTCGAGGGGCTGAACGACCGCATCACGCTCACCCACGAGGCCTTTTCCCGTGAGGGTTTTGCTGCGGGGGCTGTTGAGGCCGCCATCAGGACT
>JBJEJS010000020.1:0-4690 GCA_051878235.1 Candidatus Cryptobacteroides sp. | reverse complement strand
TGAAAGATTTTCGCGGATGCGGAACGGCTATAGTTACTCCGTTTGATGGCGGAGAGGTTGATTATGAGGCGTTTGCCCGTTTGGTTGACATTCAGGTGGAATCAGGTGTGAATTTCCTTGTGCCGCTCGGATCGACGGGTGAGACACCTTGCCTGGAGGATGACGAGAAGGTCCGCGTTCTTCAGACCTGCCGTGAGCACGCCTGCGGAAAGACCCTTGTGGCCGGTGTGGGTACGAATTCCCTCCGCCACACGGTCAGGAACATCCGCCTGCTGGAGGCGCACGGGGCTGACGCTTTCCTGGTTGTGGTCCCGTATTACAACAAGCCTGACCGCAGGGGGCAGTATGAGTATTTCAAGGCAGTCGCAAGCGAGACCGACAAACCGATTGTCCTCTACAATGTCCCGGGGCGTACAGGAGTGAATATGGAGGCGGAGACCGCCCTGAGGCTTGCCGAGATAGGGAATATAGTGGCAATCAAGGAGGCGTCCTCCAAAAGGGAGCAGATTCTTGAGATTGTGCGGAACGCTCCCGAGGGCTTTTCCGTCTTCAGCGGAAATGATGACGAGACCCTCGATCTGATGCGCAACGGTGCCGCAGGCATCATAAGTGTGGCATCCAATCTTGCCCCGTCAATGATGGCTGCCCTGACAAAGGCCGCCCTAAGGGGTGACTGGGATGAGGCGGACCGTCTGAACGATGCCCTCAAGCCGCTTTACAGGAACTGCTTCATTGAGAGCAATCCGATGCCTGTCAAGGCAGGACTGAATGCTATGGGGCTTATAAAGAATGAATTGCGTCTTCCTCTTGTTCCGTCTTCCGATAGTGCCTACGGCATAATGAAGGACTGTCTGAAGGGGTTGGGAATCATATAATATATATTTAATCATATATTTTATATATAAGAAGATATATTTTTATATATAAGGAGATATATTTTATATATAACGAAATATACCATAATGGAAAATATAACACTTGACAAATTCAATGAAGTGATGGCGGCCCTTGAGTCAGGACAGATAAGGGTGGCCGAAAAGACGGACGGGGAGTGGAAGGTCAATGCCTGGATCAAGGAGGTCATTCTTGCGGGTTTCCGTCTTGGGACCCTTACCGATATGTCCGACGGGGCTTTCTCATTCACCGACAAGGCGACATATCCTGCCAGAAAGTTCTCCGTCGGGGACGGCGTGAGGATAGTTCCTGGAGGAAGCACAGTGAGGAGGGGAGCCTTTCTCGCGCCTTCCGTGATTATGATGCCGCCTTCCTATGTCAATGTGGGAGCGTATGTGGGAGCGGGGACGATGATAGACTCGCACGCCCTTGTCGGCTCCTGCGCTCAGGTCGGCTCGCACGTGCATCTTTCTGCTGCCTCCCAACTCGGAGGGGTGCTTGAGCCTGTCGGCGCGCTTCCTGTCATCATAGAGGACAATGTCTTCATCGGGGGCAACTGCGGAATCTATGAGGGGACAATCGTCAAGGAGAACGCCGTAATCGCCACAGGCGTGATAATCAATTCATCCACAGCGGTTTTTGATGCCGTCAACGGCGGATGGATAAGGGCAGGGGAGAACGGTCAGGTCATCATTCCCGAAGGGGCGGTCGTGGTCGCAGGAAGCCGTCCTGTCAGAAAAGGTCCTGGAGCGGAAAACGGAATACACATATATACCCCTGTCATCGTGAAATACCGCGACTCCAAGACCGACGCCTCACTTGAACTTGAAGACATACTGAGGTAATATGGCAGACAATTTTGATAATCTTTTCTCGGACGACGTGGGGTCGTTCTTCCGCTCGCCTGTCAGGGAAATATTCAAAAGGGTGGACCTGAACGCCATCTATTCATTCGCCGGGGGCTATCCTTCGGCAGAGACATTCCCGCTTGAGAGATTCCGTGAGATAATGGGCCAGGTCATTTCCCGTGACGGCGGGAAGGCTTTCCAGTATGGGGCGACCCAGGGGGTGACCGAACTGAGGCAGGCCCTGTCGGAACGTTACGGAGTGCCTTTGGAGAGGATTCAGATCACTTCCTCCTCACAGCAGGGCATAGATGTGTGCACAAGGATTTTAGTGAATCCGGGAGATGTCATTCTCGCGTCCAATCCGTCCTATCTCGGTGCCCTCCAGTCATTCAAGTCCTACAGGGCCGAAGTGGTGGGAGTGCGGACCGTGCCCGACCCTGAGGAGTTCCGCAGGAATTGGGAAAATGCCGTCCTTGAATGTGACAGGACTGGGAAGAAAATAAAGTTCATCTATGCAATCGCCGATTTCCAGAATCCTTCGGGGGAGACCCTGAGCCTGCGCCAGAGGGAGATTCTTGTGTCGATTGCCCGTGAGAGGGGCTTTCTTGTGGTTGAGGATTCCCCGTACAGGGAACTCCGTTACGAGGGAGAGCCTGTGCCGACGATGTATTCGCTTGATCCCGACATAGTCCTCCATCTGGGGTCTTTCTCCAAGATAATGGCCCCGGGATTCCGTCTGGGATGGATTTTCGGCAATCCTGAGGTGCTTGACAAAATCTATGTCTGCAAGCAGTCCCTCGACCTCTGCCCTCCTGTTTTCGACCAGTATGTCGCAGCGGAGTTCATCTCCTCCGGAAGTCTCGACTCAAACCTTGCCAAAAGCATCGGGCTTTACCGTTCAAAGAGGGACCTGATGCTCTCCCTGCTTGATGAATATATGCCCGATGGAGTCACCTGGACCCATCCTGAAGGCGGACTTTTCCTGTTCCTCACCCTTCCGGAGGGCTTTGATTCCGTTAAATTCTATGACACCGCCCTTGATGCGGGCGTGGCGTATGTCGCTGGATCGTTCTTCCACACCGACGGGACAGGACAGAACACAATGAGGCTGAACTTCTCATTTATGACCCCTGAGCGCATCCGTGAGGGCATCAGGCTCCTTGCCTCTCTAATCACTGAGGCCT
The DNA here is from genome assembly GCA_051878235.1 of Candidatus Cryptobacteroides sp. Lineage (GTDB taxonomy): Bacteria > Bacteroidota > Bacteroidia > Bacteroidales > UBA932 > Cryptobacteroides. The sequence goes on along the minus strand of JBJEJS010000020.1, from coordinate 1,764 downwards.
TGGCAAAGTAAAAATCCCGGCTGTCAGGCCCTGTTCTTGAACTCCTCAGGGAGTCGCGGCATTGCGCCCTTGCAAGTTCCTCAATTTCGGGAGTGAAAGGAATGTTGTCCCAGGCGGCACCTTCCTTGATGATGTATGACGGAACGCCTGCCCCGTCAAGTTCCACCTGGACCGTCCCTGTCGGAAAGTCCACCCTTTCGAGCCTGTAGTCCAGTCCGGATTCCTCAAATGCGGCTACAATCTCATCTCCGAGGACATCCTTTCCGATGGCGCTCACGGCAATGCCCTCCAGTCCGAACTGCGCTGCGTGATATGCGAAATTCGCAGGCGCTCCTCCGATTTTCTTTCCTTCAGGGAACACATCCCAAAGGGCTTCTCCCATTCCGACTACTTTCATCATTTTATGATCTTGAAGTCTATTCCATAAAAACATCCTATATTTCAAACACTTGATATGTTTTACAAAAATATAAAATGATTTTATAATGACGAGGAAGGAAAATAGGAATGACGTGAATTTTATTCGGGGATTGGAATTGGGCATAAAAAAAGCGGTCATTGACCGCTTTTTTTTATGCCCCGAAGTTGTCGTAAAGAATGTTCTCCGGCGGAACTCCAAGAGAATCAAGCAACTGATTCACGCAGCCGACCATCATAGGAGGACCGCACATAAAGTACTTGATGTCCTCCGGTGCCTCGTGATCCTTGAGGTAGGTCTCGTACATCACATTGTGGACGAAGCCTGCCACATACTTCACGCCCGCTGCATCTGCCGCAGGATCCGGACGGTCGAGGGCCAGATGGAAATGGAAGTTCGGGAACTCCTTCTCGATCTGGGCGAAATCCTCGAGATAGAATGCCTCGACAAGAGCGCGTGCCCCGTAGAAGAAGTGCACCTGCTTGCCTGTCTTGATTGTCTTGAACAGTTCCATAATGTGGCTGCGCAGAGGTGCCATTCCGGCTCCGCCGCCCACAAAGATGTACTCCTGTGAGTCCGGATCGTTCTTCGGAAGGAGGAACTCTCCGAAAGGACCGCTGATGATTACCTTGTCGCCTGGCTTGCGGGTGAACACGTATGATGATCCAATACCAGGGTTTACAGGGAGGAGTTTCGGTCCGAGTTCACGCGGAACGCTCCTGTCGAAAGGAGGTGTCGCAATCCTGACATTGAGTTTTATGATGCCTTTCTCTCCTGGATAAGAAGCCATTGAGTAGGCGCGGACGGTCGGCACAGGGTTGGATGAATGCAGGTTGAAGAAACCGTATTTCTCCCAGTCGGCCTTGTATTCGTCCGAAACCTCGATGTCCTTGAAGTCGAGTTCGTAGGCAGGGATGTCAATCTGGATATATTCACCGCTCTTGAACTCAAGATGTTCTCCCTCAGGGAGTTTGACAGTGAATTCCTTGATGTAGGTCGCCACATTGTCGTTGCTGATGACCTCGCACTCAAGTTTCTTGACGCTGAGGGCCGAGGCGGGAACTTCAATGCTGAGGTCCTCCTTGACCTTCACCTGACAGCCGAGCCTCCAGTGGTTGGCGATTTGTTTCCTGTTGAAGAAGCCAACCTCGGTAGGCAGGATCTCTCCGCCGCCCTCGGTCACGCGGCATTTGCACTGGCCGCACGCCCCTTTTCCTCCGCACGCTGACGGAAGGAAGATTTTCTGTTCTGCAAGTGTGTTGAGCAGGTTTCCCCCAGGTGTCACTTCCACAACCTTGCTGCCGTCATTGATGTTGATCTTGACCTTCCCTGAAGGAGTCAGTTTG
>JBJEJS010000019.1:0-4692 GCA_051878235.1 Candidatus Cryptobacteroides sp. | reverse complement strand
GCCATTCATTGTAGATATAGCCCCATTTACTGCTATGATAGGCGCGCTGCTCAATAGGATAGAAATGACCACGGTGGAATACCACATTCACATGGTCACGTCCCGGCTGCGTCCTGCCATTCAACAACGGATAGAACGAATGACCGTCCATACCCTCAGGCTGCTCGGCACCTGCCATATCCAAGATGGTCGGCATCATATCAATGCCACTGAAAAAATGAGTGTCATCCACAAAGGCCTTTTTCCCAGGACACCTTATCAGAAGAGGAGTTTTGTGGGATTGAAGGTAACAGCTTGCCTTTGCAAACGGGAGAGCGGCACCATTGTCGGAAGCGAAGATTATAATGGTATTATCCCTATTGCCCAACGAGTCGATGACATGCAGCATACGCCCGACAATATCATCCAATCGTTTTACCGAACTGTAATAATGTGAAAGTTCTTTACGGGTCTCCGGAAGATCCATAAGATATCCGGGGACATCAACTTCATCCGGCGTATAGACTCTGGATGGTTTTGGAACATTCTTATAATCTCTCGGAGTACCGTAAAACGGCCGATGAGGATCTGCACAGTTTGCCATTATGAAAAACGGCTTATGGTTCTTCCCCGCCGACTCTATCCCTCTCACAATCAGTTTCTCAAAAGCGGAAGCATCCCGTCCCAGACCGTCCACGTGCGGGACACAGTCATCCCAATGCTCCGGAGAAAGCGGCGCATAATGATTTGCCTTTTCATATATGCAAGTATAATATCCCGCCTTTCTCATTTCGCGCCCGAGCATCACTCTGTCATTAGATATAGGATTGAAGCCGACCGCTCCATTATGATGAGGATAACGTCCGGTAACCCAACAAGATCGGGAAGGCTGGCTGACAGATGCCGTCACAAATGCATTATGGAACTGCATTGACTCCGATGCCAATCTGTCTATATTAGGGGATATTTCAGGAGTAGTGTTTCCCGTATATCCTAAAGACTCATAGCCGAGGTCGTCAGCAGAAATAAACAGGATATTAGGATGATTTTGAGCATTTGCAGCCACAGCAGCAAATGCCAGACAAGGCATCAATGGTATTTTCATATATATCTATTCTTATTATTTGCCTTCACGCCGCATCTGCTGGAGATACATATTATAACCCGACCAGCAATAATCATTCATTTTGTCCATCCACTGGAACATTTTTGAACGCATATCTTCCAGAACTTCCTTATATTGAGGGTCTTCTGCCAAATTATGCAATGAGAACGGGTCATTCTCATAATCATAAAGTTCTTCAGGAGCACGTCTAAGATAGAAGTCTCTGCGTACACGGACACTGTCTGCCTTTGCACTGCCAAACATTCCGATATTGTTGTCAGCCACAAAATTGATTTTGCGTTCATATTCCCAAGCACGCCACTCATTGTAGATATATCCCCATTTCTTGTCGTGATAGGCGCGCTGCTCTGTATGCACGAAATGATCCCGATGATATACAACATTCACATGTTCGAATTCAGGCATTATTTTGCCTTCAAGCAAAGGATAGAAAGAATGACCGTCCATTCCCCCGACCTTGTCCGCTTGAGCCATATCCAGAATCGTTGGCATCATATCAATACCGCTGATGAAATGAACAGTATCCACGGATGGCCGATTCCCCGGATACCTTATCAGCAAAGGTGTCTTATGTGACTGAAGATAACAACTGCCTTTTGCAAACGGCAATGCCGCACCATTGTCCGAAGCAAAGATTACAATAGTGTTCCCCCGCTTACCCATTGAATCCAACACACTCAACATTCGTCCCACAATATCATCCATTCGTTTTACTGAACTGTAATAGTGAGCAAGCTCTTCGCGGGTTTCCGGGATATCCATCAGATAACCGGGCACATCCACTTCTTCAGGTGCATATACCCTTGACGGCAACGGAACGCCTTTGTAATCATTTGGGGTCCCGTGAAACGGACGGTGAGGGTCAGCACAATTCGCTACGATAAAGAATGGCAGATTCCGTTTTTCTGCTGCCGTTATACTCTTTGCAACTACCCGTTCAAACTCATCTGCGTCTCTGCCATAACCGGGAAGTTCAGGTACGCAATCATCCCAATGCTCTGCAGTAATAGGTGCGAAATGAGTTCCTTTTCCATACAAAGCTGTATAATAACCGGTCCGCCGCATCTCCCGTCCCAGCATAGGATTGTCATTGGAAACAGGATTAAAACCTATAGCTCCATTGTGATGCGGATAACGTCCTGTAATCCAACAGCAACGGGAAGGCTGACTAATGGAGGCTGTCACAAATGCATTATGAAACTGCATTGACTCCGATGCCAGTCTGTCCACATTTGGAGAAATGTCCGGAGTATCATTTCCGGTGTATCCCAATGACTCATAACCAAGGTCATCCGCTGTTATGAAAAGGATATTATATTTTTCATTCTGTTTCGTAGAACACGCACCGGCACATAACAATGACATTGTTCCACCTAGAATTAAATTTACATTTTTGTTCATATCTGAGACTTTAATCTGTATGCTCTGAAATCACAGGAACTTTTTTTACTCCACTACTTGGAGCTCTTCCCTTTTCTTCTCCAACTCCGAGTGCAGACGCTCCTGAACCTTTTTATATTTAGGATTGTTGTACACATTATTTATCTCTGTAGGATCCTTCTTCAAATCATACAGTTCCCAGAAATCTATATCCTTATCCATTGCTCTGACTCCCTGGTTCTTGTCCCCTCGTTTACCTTCACCATACCAGTGAATCAATTTGTACCTGTCATCACGTATGCCATAATGCTTGCGCGCCATTCCGACTGAAGGGTAGTCATAGAACTGATAATATACTGATTTCCTCCAGTCAACCTTCTCCCCTTTCAGTAGAGGCAGGAGAGAACATCCTTCCATTTCTTCAGGAACATCCATTCCTGCCACAGAAAGGAGAGTCGGTGCATAATCTATATTTTGAACCAGTTCATCACATTTTACCCCTTTCTTCTTAGCACCAGGATAGGCAATCATCAATGGAGTGCGGAATGCCTCCTCGTACATAAATCGTTTGTCATACAAGCCGTGCTCACCATTGTAGAATCCCTGATCGGATGTGAAGACGATTATAGTATTATCCATAAGATTGTTGTCCTCCAGAAAATCCAAAATCCTGCCGACCTGCACATCTACACTATGAATAGTGCGGAGATAATCCTTGATATAACGCTGATATTTCCAGCTGACCAATTCTTTCCCGGTAGGACGGTCAGCAAGAAAATCCTTGTTTTTGCGGTCATAGACTTCATTCCACACTTTCAACTGTTTCTCATTCATAGACTCCATTGCGATATAGAAACTATTGTGGATATACTTCAATGTAGGCTCATTCTGCAACTGGCGCACTTTAAAGTCAAAAGCATATCCCAAATGGTTCGCAACGGAAATCTCGTGAGTCCTCATCTGATCGCCACGGGTCTCATAGTCATCAAATAATGTCGAAGGCTCAGGGAAAGTAATATCTTCATACAGATCAAGATACTGCAGATCCGGCATCCAGTTGCGGTGTGGGGCCTTGTGATGGACCATCAGACAAAAAGGTTTGTCCCGGTCTCTCTGAACAAGCCAGTCAATTGCATCATCAGTTATTATATTAGTGGCATATCCCTCCTCTCTGATAAACTCTCCGTTGCTTTCAGGAGTACAGAACACCGGGTTGTAATATTCTCCCTGGTCATTTAGAATTTTGTAGGTATCAAAACCTTTGGGGTCAACCTTCAAATGCCATTTCCCGAACAGAGCCGTCTGATAGCCTGCTTCCTGAAGATATTCTGTAAAGAATTTCTTGTCCGGACGAAGGCCTTTGCTCAAGAACATCTGACCATGCTGATGGCTATATAGTCCCGTAAGCAGTGTCGCACGGCTTGGGGCGGAAATGGAGTTCTCTACAAATGCACAATTGAAGATCATTCCATTTTCTGCTATACGGTCCAGATTCGGTGTCGGGGCTAGTTTTGATAGGGGATGTCCATAAGCGCCGATTGACTGGAAGGACTGGTCATCAGTCATAATGTACACAATATTCATACGCTTGTCCGCCTGCTGTGCATAAGCGGACACAGAGGTCACGGCCAAAAGTGAAGCGATTTTGAATCTATTGTTCATATAATTTTATAATTAAAAACAACTTTATTATAAATCCCTGACACAACGAACTTGCGCCCTTGATATTACAGTATAATTGGTAGGGAAGTTAACACCCTCTCTTCCTAAAATGACAAACGGAATAGGAGTAACATTGTTCGCAGCTCTGTCTGCAGTCCAATAGGCTCCCGGCATTCCAGGATTCGCGTGTGAACTGGCGGTATTATTCCATCCGCCTAACGGCAACCTTAAGAATGATGTCAAGAAATCCGCTCTCGTCTTACCATCCGGCATATTCTTTGCCGCCTTTGTATAGTTCTCTGCATAGAAATCGGTAGAAACAATCCTATCACACATTTTCTTGTATTCCAGCACGGTAGGCAGTCTGTAGCCTTCAGGGCAGATATCCCAATCCCCATCAGGGAACACCCAGTCATTATCAACTTCTGTAGTGCCTTTCTCCCTGTCTATTAATGCATTGTTCTGGTCATAAGGTTTTCCCCACTGATAATAGTGACCGACACAATCCATATTTGCTTGGCAATCTCCAAAAGTGCCTGGGTCTG
>JBJEJS010000018.1:0-4698 GCA_051878235.1 Candidatus Cryptobacteroides sp. | reverse complement strand
CCTCATCCTGTGCGTGCTCTACACTTTCTGCACTGTCAAGGAAATGCCGCCGAAGGAATATGCCGAGTTTCACGGTATCCGGAAATCTGAATCCGCTCAGAAGGAGGGTTTTGTCAGCCTGCTGCTGAATGCCCCGAAAACATTCTGGACCGTCGGACTGGTGCAGTTCTTCTGCTGGGCTGCATTTATGTATATGTGGACCTACACCAACGGAGCGATTGCCATAAATGCCTTCGGAGCCCCTGTGGATGCCCTCGGAGTCCCTGTCACCACCTCACCTGAATATCAGGCCGCCGGAAACTGGGTGGGTGTCCTTTTTGCCGTGCAGGCGGTGGGATCCCTGTGCTGGGCCCTTTTCATCCCGAAATTCCGCACCAACAGGACGGCCTACATCGTCAGCCTCCTTGTAGGTGCAGCGGGCTTTGTCAGCGCGGCATTCCTGCACAATCAGTACGCCCTTTTCGCTTCCTATTTCCTCATAGGTTTCGCCTGGGCGGCGATGCTCTCACTTCCTTTCACAATCCTCACGAACTCACTCTCTGGTGACCACATCGGGACCTACCTCGGTCTGTTCAACTGCACCATCTGTCTTCCGCAGATTGTCGCGGCGGCCCTTGGAGGACTGATCCTCAAATGCGTTGGAGGCATCCAGGCCAATATGCTCGTCATTGCCGGCGTCCTGCTGGTGGCAGGAGCCGCGAGCGTCCTGCTTGTCAGGGAGGGCAGGAAGGAATAAGGATATATGAAATATATAATATATAACATATATATAACATATAACAAACCCTTGATAAAGAACAAATTAACCAAATAAAGTCTTTATGAAAAAAATCATAACACTATGCATTGCACTCCTTTTTGCCGGAATGCCGCAGGTTTTTGCACAGAGTGGATATGAGGTAAAAGGCGTCGTCATCGACAGTTACGGTCCCGTCATCGGAGCCACTGTGATGGAGGCGGGCACAAGCGTCGGCACTTCGACAGATGTCGACGGCTCTTTCACACTCAAGGTTTCTTCTGAGGACGCTGTCGTTGAGGTCTCCTGCCTGGGTTACGCATCCAGGACATTCAAGGCTTCGGAACTTCCTTCCGAAATCTCCCTCAGCCAGGATGCCGAATATCTTGAAGAGGCTGTCGCCATCGGTTACGGCTCCCAGAAGAAGAAGGAGGTGACCGGTTCCGTCGCTTCAATCAAGAGCGAGGACTTCAATGTCGGAGTCAAAACCAACCCTGTGGGACTCCTTCAGGGAAAGGTTGCGGGTCTTAACATCAGCCGGACTACGGCGGATCCTACACAGACCGGTTACAATATCCAGATCAGGGGATTCTCCACCCTTGGACAGGGTACGGGTTCTTCCCCTCTGTACATTGTCGACGGGGTGCCTACCAGCAACATCGACAACATCTCTCCTGATGAGATTGCTTCGATGGACGTGCTCAAGGACGGTTCCGCCGCGGCCATCTACGGTACCAGGGGTACCAACGGTGTGATCCTCATCACGACCAAACGCGGCGAGGGCTTCTCGGATGTCGCCGAAACCTCTCTGGAGTATTCCGGATATGCAAATGTGGCATTCATCAATTCAAGGTTGCGTATGGCCGATGCCGCGCAGTTCCGCAGTCTCTCCGAGGCAACCGGAGGAAGACTCGCCGGAATGGACCACGGAGCGACTACCGACTGGACACGCGAACTGTCCCGAGACGCTGCCGTTACACACAACCACAATGTCGCCATTGTCGGCTCGCACCGCAAATTCAACTACCGTGCATCCCTGAATTTCAAGAACGCGGAGGGAATTGCGAAGAACAACAAACGCAGCGAGTTCACTGCCAAGTTCTCCGCAGACCAGAAATGTCTTGACGGATGGCTCAAACTCCAGTTCGATGCTTCATATATGTGGTACCGCAACGATTTTTCAGCAGCGGATTACACCGTCGCCTCGCAGCTCAACCCGACAATGCCTGTCTTCAATGAGGACGGAACATACTATGCTCCGGGAAACTCCGGACAGTACAATCCTGTGGAATTTCTCAACGCCCGTGAGAATTACGGGGACGGCAATTTCTTCAGGGGGTCAATCAAGGCCACTGTTGACATCAAGGCTGTTCCCGGACTCAAGGTCAATGCCTTCGCAGCCATAGAGGGCGGAGACAACCGTCAGTACAGCTACAACGGTGTCATCACTGACCCGAACAAGGCCGAGGCCAGCGACTGGGCATTCCGCCAGTACGATATGACCTGGAACAAACTCTTCGAGGGGACCATTGACTATGCGAACAACTGGGGGGCGCACCGTTTTGTGGCTGTGGCAGGTTTCTCATACCAGCATTTTATGGATGACGGAATGAATGCTTCAAACAAGGGATTCATAATGCCTTCCCTCAAATATTACTCCATTGGAGACGGAGATGCCTCAAAAGATTTCCTCACAACAAATTCGTGGCGTAATGCCCACGCCCTCGCGGCAGGGTTCGCCAGGGTGAACTACAATTATGCTGAGAAATACCTCCTTTCCGCTTCCATCCGTGCAGAGGGCTCCAGCCGTTTCGGAAAGAACAACAAGTGGGGATATTTCCCTGCGGTGAGTGCCGGTTGGCGCATAAAGGGCGAGGATTTTATGAGCGATGCCGGTGGAGTCGACGACCTCAAACTCAGACTCGGATTCGGAGTCACTGGAAACAATGTGGGCAAGAGCCTGATGTCCGTGGCACTCCTTTCAAAATCCGATGTGTTCGACTACAACGGTAAACCGACTTCCACATACGCCGTCAGCCAGAATGTCAACCCTGACCTCAAATGGGAGAAGAAGTACGAGTACAACCTCGGTCTGGACTATGCTTTCCTGAACAACCGTCTCTACGGTAGTTTCGAGGTCTATCTGAGGCAGACCAAGGACCTTCTCTGGTACTATGAGGTGCCGACACCTCCTTACCAGTACACGACCCTCCTCGCCAATGCCGGACAGATGGTTTCCTACGGAGTGGAACTTGCCGTCACCGGAGTGCCTGTGAAGAAGGAGCATTTCACCTGGACCAGCGGACTGACACTGGCGTGGAACAGGAACAGAATCACCAAACTTTCCGATCCTGAGAAGGGATTCAACTATTCTTCATCCCCTCAGGGCAATCTTTACGGAAACAAGTTCAACGGTTCCGACTCCTACACCCAGATTCTTGAGGAAGGCGGCATCGTCGGCCAGTGGTACGGCTACAAGTTCCTCGGCTTCAACAACAAGGGAGAGTGGGCCTATGAGGACCAGTACGGCGGAGCGACTCCAAAACCGACAGCTGCGGACAAGCAGTACCTCGGCTCGGCCCAGCCTGCAGTCACTTTCGGTTGGAACAATACCTTTGCTTACAAAAATTTTGACCTCACTATCTTCCTTCGTGGCGTGATCGGGGGCAAAATCCTGAATGCCAGCAGGTTTATGTACACTCCTGATGGAACTGACTCCTCAACGAACTACAACTTCTTCGCAAAGGACGTGCTCAGCGGAAAAGGTCCGGAGAAGAACGGGGGAGCAGTCTTTGCAGACTACAACCATTTCTCCGACTACTGGCTTGAGAACGGGTCTTACCTGAAATGTGACAACATCACCCTCGGCTACACCTTCCGTTTCAAGGAGAACAAGTTCATCCGTTCCCTCCGCCTGTACCTGACAGGTACCAACCTGTTCACAATCACCGGTTATTCGGGTCTGGATCCCGAAGTCAACACTTCCTGCATAGACTATCCGGGCGTGGACATCAACAATTTTTATCCGAAGACAGCTTCGGTGATGTTCGGTGTAAATGTCAATTTCCTCTAAACCAAAGAATATAGTTGATATGAAGAATATTTGTAAATCCGCGCTCCTTGGCGCAGCGATGACACTGTCTTTCGCATCCTGTTCCCTTCTGGAGGAAGAGAATTTCGGAAGACCGACCACGGACGCGATGCTCCAGAATGAGGAGAATGTCGTCAGCCTCGTCGGACAGGCTTACGCAGACCTTCGTTTTATGCACGACCACTGGGGGTATTGGGGTGTGAACACCCTTACTGCCGACGAAGGTCTCGCCCCAATCAGGAAGGGCGGCGACTGGAATGACGGAGGATATTGGAAATATCTCAACACCCACGAGTGGAATGCCTACGGTGAGGCTTTCAAGAACATCTGGAACTGCACAGTTGCAGGTTCGGTCCTTTGTAACAACCTCCTGCAGACTCTTTATATGAATGAAGAAAATATGTCGGCTGAGTCGTATGGAAAGTTCGTGGGTGAACTTGAGGTTCTCCGTTCTTACTACTACTACCTGCTGTTCGACTCTTTCGGGAGGGTTCCGTATATGGAGGATTATTCTGAGCGTAACGAGGCCCTGCTGAACCCTCCTGTGGTCTGGGCGCATCTCGTTTCCACTCTCGAGCGCAATGCTCCGAAGATGGAAAAGATCACTGATTCGAACCGTGCCGCCTATGCCGGACGCTGCACCCAAGGCTTTGCCTACACCCTGCTTGCACGACTTTATCTCAATGCGGAATCTTTCGGATGCACTCCTGAAAATGTGATGGCAGCCGAGCGTACCTGTGACGTCCACAACGGACCGAAGGGCTCCAAACCTCTTGAGGAGGTCGGAATCAACATCGTCAAGACCGAGGATTTCTACACCAATGCCATCCGTTGTGCCAACAAGGTGATTCAGTCCGGTTCGTATTCCATT
>JBJEJS010000017.1:0-4706 GCA_051878235.1 Candidatus Cryptobacteroides sp. | reverse complement strand
CAGGACTAGACATTTCTACAATCAGGCAAGAAGCGCTCCCACACGTGCATCAATGATTACAGGACGCTATCCGCATCAGGTTGGCTACGGGGCTTTGATGAAAGTGGAAGGCTATCCCGCATACGCAGCAGCAGTGAATAAAGAAAACATATTCATTCCTGAAGTTCTGGAATCAGCAGGATATTTCAGTCTAATGACAGGCAAATGGCATCTTAGCAGAGGAAATGGGACCACACCGACTGCAAGAGGATTTGACAGGTCACTGGACTGTGGTCCTGGAGAACTGTATTTCTGGAATGACCCCAACACAAAAGGGAACAAGTCACTGTTCTGGAATGACAACAAAATAAGTTTCACTGACTCAAGACTTCCGGAGGGATGGTATTCCTCGGATTTGTGGGCAACGATAGGTCTTCGCTTTGTTGACCAGGCTCTGAATGCCGGGAAACCGTTCTTCTGGTATCTCGCATTCAACGGTGCACATTTCCCTCTCCAGGCTCCTGCGGAAACGATTGCGAAATATCGTGGAAGATACAAAGAGGGATGGGAGAAGACAAGGGACGCACGCTTCAGAAGGCAAATTGAACTCGGACTGTTCAATCAGGAGACAGAGCTGACACCCCTCAATCCTAAGTCTCCTTCCTGGGATTCCCTGACAGAGGAACAGAAGGACAGGTATGACCTTCAGATGGCAATATATGCCGCCGTCATTGAAGAAATGGACAATAGCATCGGAAAAGTTCTGGAACATCTTGAGAAAAAAGGTGAGCTTGAGAACACCCTGATTATCCTGCTGTCTGACAACGGAGGCAACGGAGAACCGGGAATGGAAGGAAGATGCATCGGGGACAATCCGGGTGATGCCAACTCGACAGTCTATCTCGGAGCCTCCTGGGCGGATGCCGCCAACACTCCTTTCTTCCTCTACAAGCACCACGCACACGAAGGCGGATGCAACACTCCCCTGATAATTTCCTGGCCGGCCGCAATCAGGGAATCCCTACGCGGTTCTTTGAGAAAAGACGTTTACGGACACGTGACAGACATAATGCCGACAGTACTGGAGGCTGCCCGGACCGACTATCCTTCCACATACGACGGCAGGGCAATTCCTCCGATGGAAGGAATATCCCTTATGCCTTTGCTCTCAGGAGGAAAGATTGACGGAGACAGACCGATAATAGTCGAACACGAGGGAAACAAGATGTTGCGGAAAGGGAAATGGAAGATTGTACAGGAATACAAAGAGGAAGAATGGTGCCTTTATGACATCGTCTCAGACCCTACAGAAATGCACGACAGGTCAGAGGATTATCCTGAAATCCTGAACAGTATGATACAGGAATACCTGTCACTCTCAGAGAGGACCGACGTGGACAACAGCATTGACGTGTTCAAAATTGGAGCCTGGTACACCCCTGTGGATGAGTATTAGAGCATTGGCACTGACTGTTTTTGAAAAAACTACATAATTACCTTATAATAAAACATAATTACCTGCCAACACTATAACAAACAACTACTTTTGGACATTAAAATCTTTAAATCTATGAGAAGAAGTTTGATTTATCTTAGCGCCATCCTTGGCCTTGCCGCCGTTCATAGTTGTGCTATGGACGACATCGTCTATCCTGACGGATACGGAGACGGCTACGGCAACAGCGAAACGGAGGCGGCGGGGGCATACCTGTCCCTTGAAGAATTGAAGGACAATCCTGTGGAGGTCAGCAGCCTTGCCGGAACTTATGTCCTGAAAGTTGTCTCTCACGACAAGTGGAGCCTGACAAGTTCTGAAGCCTGGTGTACTCCAGACATCAAGAACGGATTCAAATATTCACAGGTCTCCCTCGCCTTTGTCGACAATCCGTGGAACACCGGAAGAACCGCAAAAATGCAGTTCACTTTGGAGGAGACCGGAGACTCGTTCGTTCTTAATGTCACCCAGAAGGCCGCAGATACTTCCCTGTCAGTCAATTATGACAAACTCGAGTTCGGACTTCCCGGCGGAGAGACTTCCATTGTCCTGTCCTCAAATGCTGTTGAATGGAATTACACGGTTACGGGCGAAAACGGGACTGTGGACTGGATTTCCAATGACCTCGGTGAAGGGGTAACATCCGGCAAAGGCACAAAAAAGATTTCCATCAAGGCAAAAGGAAACACTACCGGAGCCCAGAGAAACGCTACCATTGTTTTCACCGCCAATGACAAGACTGTCAAAGTGCCTGTGAGCCAGTCAGGAGAATTCGAGAGTCCTGTCGTAGAACTGCTTGACGAGAAAGAATTCGCACTGAACTGGAAGAACATCGTGGGAGTTGACGGCTATGACCTTGAGATTGCCACCGACGAGAAATTCCAGAACATTCTCCAGACTGAATCAGTCGCTGCAGGGACAGAATCATTCAATCTTGAGAACATTACGTGGGCAGGCGGATATGTAGGGAAAGTCTGGCTCAGGGTTATCGCCAAAATGACTGTGGAAGGAACCGTCCAGACAGAGACAAGCAATGTTGTCTCAGCACACAACTATTTCGACGAGACAAGCGGAGACGGTTCGGAGGAGAATCCTTACAAGATTTCCTGCCCGAGACATCTGAATAATGTCAGAAATTTCCTGAATGCCCATTATGTCCAGACATCTGACATCAATCTTTCCGGAATTGATTTTGAGCCGATCAGTTCTTCAGTAGATGAGACAGGTTCATACATCGGGGACTTTGACGGAGTTTATGACGCTGACGGCAAGACCATCAGCAACCTGTCAATCAACCGTTCTTCGAATATGTACTGCGGACTGTTCGCAAGATTGGGTCAGAAAGGTGCCGTCAGGAATCTTACCGTTGTGAATCCTCAGGTCAGAGGAAAGGTAAAAGTCGGGACAATCGCAGGCGAGACCCTTGGCATCATAGAGGACTGCCTTGTGAAAGCCGGAGACGGGAGTTTCATAGAGGGAACAGGAGAACTGGCCAACTTTGCATATCTCGGAGGTATCTCCGGACAGCAGCTGGACGGAAGGATCAGCCGCTGCACCAATGACGGAGTCAAGGTTTTCGGAGTTTCCGGCGCTCTTGGAGGCATCGTAGGCAAGGTCCACGCCGTTATCACTACCATTGTACCCAACGAATACACTACCCCTGTCATCGAATACTGTTTCAATTCCGGCGAAGTCACTTCCGACACAAAGACACCGCTTGGAGGAATTGCAGGCGATGTCTCAGGAGGCAATCCTGCGGAAGGACCTATTGAAAGATGCGTGATCATACGCCACTGCCACAACTCAGGAAGCGTGCACGGGAAACAGGCCAACAATCAGGTCGGAGGTATTGTAGGGCGTACCACATTCGAGGCACAGATATTCTCCTGCAGCAACTCGGGAGATATTTCCGCTCAAGGCGGAGCGGGTGGAATTGTCGGTCGAATGGGAGGAAACCTGAAATATAAGGAAATATCAAACTGTCTGAACACCGGAACAATCCTTTCGATGGGCACAGCCGCCAATACAAACAATGTTTCAGCAGGAATAGTCGCATCCGGTCCGGCAGACCCTGTCCTCCCTCATATCAGCATCAAAAACTGCTTGAATCTCGGAGAATGTAAGGTTAGCCACGCTTCAAGGTATTATAACGGAATATGCGAGAACATACTGAAAAACCAGAATGTGAAATTCGATGTCTCAGGTTGTTACGCGCTTGACACAGACAGCACCTGCCAGGACAGCCATTCCGACCAATATATCCTTGACCCGTCAGGATACACAAATATCTCTGAAGCCCAGATGAAAGAACAGTCAACATTCGCAGGATGGGACTTCATTGAAATTTGGCAATTGACAAACGGGAAATACCCGACTTTGAGAAGCGCTTCGAAATAATAAAAAGTACAGAATATGAACAGATCTAAATTTATGAACAGACTATTGACGCTTGTTCTGTGCCTGCTGTCCTGCCTTGGAATTTTGTCTGCCCAGGACAAGGGTATTAACGGTCTGGTGGTGGACGAGGAAAACTTCCCCATCATAGGTGCCACTATACAGGTCGATGGAGCCGACAAGTGGGCGGTTACAGGCAGCGACGGAAAATTTTCCCTTTCCGCATCTGCAGAAGATATGCTCACCGTCTCCTGCATAGGCTACACCTCCCAATCCCTCAAGGCTGTTCCGGGCCAGGAAATGAGGATTGTACTCAGGGAGGAGAGTTTCAATCTTGATGAGTCGGTGGTCATCGGCTATGGCGCTGTCAGAAAATCCGACCTCTCAGGATCGGTTTCAGCAGTCGAGATGAAAGGCGAGGCACAGTCCAGACCTATCGCCACGGCCGACCAGTTCCTTCAGGGACGCATTGCCGGAGTGAATATTTCGGCGGACAGCGGTGCTCCGGGTGCAGGTATGACAGTCCAAATCAGAGGTGTCTCAACGCTATCAGGAAACACCGCACCTCTGTACGTCATTGACGGATTCCCTATCGAGGCCGCAACTGCCACTGTCAGCGGAGGCATCAACGAATTGAGCCAGCAGCCAACAATGAACCCACTTGCCGCCATCAACCCGAATGACATCGAATCCATCCAGGTTTTGAAAGACGCATCCGCAACAGCCATCTACGGTTCAAGAGCCACCAACGGAGTCATCCTCATCACCACCAAACAGGGAAAGGAGGGGAAGGCGCACATTACATACAACTTCCGTCTCGACATTTCCCAGGTGGCTA
>JBJEJS010000016.1:0-4719 GCA_051878235.1 Candidatus Cryptobacteroides sp. | reverse complement strand
GAAGCGGATGCCGAAAAGGGAGACCTTCGAGACAAGCCCGAGAAGGGAGCCCACAGGACAGATGCTGTTGCAGTAGGTCCTTCCTCCTAACCAGGCAAGGACCGAGACCACAACGAGAGTTATCAGAGCCACAAGAAATGTCGGAAGGGACTTCAGCCAGACTGTCTTGTCATAAAAAGCGTAACTGTCAACCCTCTCGGCAAGATAGGCAAGCGCATTGTTCCCCCATTGCCAGAAAGGAGCGAAGATGTTGCTCATAATGCGTCCGAACGCGCTGTACGGATCAAGCAGCGATACGACAAATCCACCGACAGGAGCGATGAGGGCTGCAAGAAACAGCACGAGGATGACATATCTCAGCACATTGTGAGCCTTCTTCCAGCCGAATCTGTAACGGTTTTTCCTTTTGATTCTGTTCCTTATCCCTGAAATCCCGTCCTGGAAGATTCCCAAAGGGCAGATCACGGAACAATACACCCTGCCTGAGACGAATGTCAGCAGGAGCAATGCCAATACAACTCCCAGATTCACGGCAAGCAATGCAGGAAAGAACTGTATTTCCGCAATCCATCCGAGCCAGGCGTGGACCGTGCCCGTAAAATCAAGGAAAAGCAGCGACGCCCCCAACAGCATCACCACCGCCAATGTGATTCTGATTTTTCTCAACATAACACTGTTCTTATGAATGTGTCCCAAAGCATTGCACAGGTTTCGCCGGAGGCAGGAAGGCAGTGCGAGGAGGATTCTTTGGAGATGAGCACCACGGGAAGGCCTGCGGAGGCGGCACCTCCGTCTGTGGCAGCCTTGTCACCGACCATCAGAGTCTCGCCGGGGGCGGTCCCCAGAGCGGCGCAGGCATTCAGGAAAACCTCACGGCAGGGCTTCAGGCCACCCAGAGAAGGAGACTCCCACACCTTGTCAAAATCATCCGCAGACAGCCCCACAGCCTCCAGTTTCTCCTGGACCGCGCTGTAATCCGACAACAATGCCACCTTGCAGCCTGCCGAATGAAGCCCCGCCAAAAGTTCCTTCAGAGCGGGACGCGGAGACATCTTCTCCCTGATTATCTTAACCTGTGCAGGCATATATCTTTCATAAAACCACTTCCTGCACCTTTGGGCAGCGTCCTGCGAGCCCTTCCCCATCAAAAGGAACAACTTGGAATAATACTCCTCGGCCCCTCCGAGAAACTGCCCCTGGAGCATCTTCCTGCAACGCCTCTCCGCAGCGAGCATCCCGATGTGCAGCGGGTCCGCAAGCATCAGGCGCAAAGGAAAACGGCGGGACTCGTACAAAGTCCCGTCAAGGTCGAATATGACAGCCTTATAATCCATCAGAGTTCAAAAAGTCCAGACTCGTAAATAACCCTGTAATCGGTACTGTCCGCGTCAAGGACAAATATCCTGTAGGAAGTCCCTCCCGGATAGACACGGACAACAATATGTCCCCAAGGCTTGAAATGGCCCCATAGTTCCTCCCCAAGTTTTTTCCGCGCCTGGTCCACAGTCACATAGAAGCCCGTGCCCTCGCCAAGCACATCCACCATCCTCGACATTGTGGACGGGACGGGATGATTGCTGCTCCTTGCGTCCACAATGACATTCTGGGGAGACAGCGTCCTGAGGAAGAACTCGTTGCAGGTGTCAAGGTAACCGTGATGGTTAGCCTTCATCACATTCACCTTCCCGCAGACCTTCGCCACAGGAGTCTCGAAATCGCGCTCGGGACACTCATATATGTCCAGATTCCCTCCCGAGAGGTCGCCACCGTTATAATATGTGAACTTTCCGTAACGGAGCCGTATGGCGCAGGAATTCATATTTTCGTCAAAAAGAAGAGGGTCACCGCTGTACATCTTCTCCGAGCCGGTCCCTTCACCCGTCCAGACCTCGCCGTTTGCAGCAAGATTCCGTATCTCGAATTTTCCGGCATACCGGTCGGCATCGTAGAGCATCCGGAACTGTGAGGAACTTCCCACATCGAAACGCTCTGCCTCCATTCCCTTTGACCTTCTGTAATCGATGAACTTGAAATAATGCTCCATAAAGCCTTTGTCCGCCCCCAGGACCTTCTGCCTTGACGGGAAATCATAGTCGGGCCAATCCCTGTCAACCAGTTTTGCGAAAGGCACGAGTTCCCCGACAAGTGTGATTCCTGAGAGAGCATAGCCGTTTTCCCCCGGAAGGGTGTCAAGACAACTCCCGATGTGGTCATTGTGGAAATGGGTCACAAGGGCATAATCAAGCCGTCCCTTTCCGGGAAGCCCCCTCATAAAATGCTTCATATACCTTGCCTGCCACTCCCCGGGCCTGAGCGAAGCGTCCGGATGCTGCCTGTCCTTCTCCTTGCCGTTGTCCCCTGCGTCAATCATCATCGAGGTCCCGTCAGGCATAATGACAAAGGCGGCGTCACCCCTGCCCGTAGAAATGGTGTGGATGTCGAGCATACCCCTTTTCCAGTCAGGGAGATATCCCTCATCGACTTCATTCTGTCCGCCACCGCAGTTGCAGAAAAAGGCGAGGCAGCCCAGAAAAAGGACGGAAGCGGTCAGTATATTTATTTTTTTCATATATGAATCAAATATCTACGAAATATGACATATATAAATATAATAAGGAAAAGGCGTCAGAACGGATAACCCACACCGAAATGAATCGTGTAGCCGTCGCGTTTGAACCATTGTGACGGCGGGAGCCAGCGGACCTCCCTTGCAGGGTCGTGCAGTTTAAGGCCGAGGTCAACCCTCAGGACGAGGAAATCGAAATCCAGACGGATTCCCGCACCCCAGTTCATTGCGACGGACTTGAAGAAGGCGGATGTGACAAGGGAGGAACGGTCCGCTGCGGAGGAAATCTCTTTGAAGGTCCAGACATTGCCCGCATCCACGAAAACCGCTCCTGCAATCTTCCAAAACATCTTGAAACGGTACTCGACATTCGCCTCCAGTTTTATGTCTCCCGTCTGGTTCGGGATTATGAAGGTGGTGTCCTTAAGTACTGTTCCAGGACCGACGGACCTTGCCTGCCATCCCCTGAGGCTGTTCGCCCCGCCCACATAAAAATGTTTCTCGAAAGGAAGCGCGGAACTGTTCCCGTAGGCATATCCGACACCGCCGACCGCCCTGAGCGCCACCGCCTGGCCGTCATTCCTGCCGAATCTCCAAGTCTTTGCGACAGTCAGTTCACCTTTCACATATTGGGAGAAAGGGGTCTTCCAGATCAGTCCCGCACCGCTTTCATCCTTCGCCATCAGAGGCTTGAACGCGCTGAGAAGATTGCCTGAGATGTCGAACTGGAATCTCGTGTAGAAATAGGATGTCTTTGGGTTGACATCGGCATTTGTCGTGTAGTAGAGCGACCCTCCAAGCCCGAGGTCAAAGTGGTTCTGGTAGGAGTTCTTCATAAAAGGATCCCCCTCCAGGGACTTGTAGAAAGTGTCGTCGAGGTTGAACAGGCGCACGATGTTGAGTTGCGCGGGATAAACCTGATAGAAGAAGCGTCCCTTCATACTGCCGTTATAGCCGTATGAAAGGGATATGATGTTTCTCGTGTACTCAGGACGGCTCTGATAGTTGTAGGAGATGTTGATGTCCGTGCGCGGGATGGACGGTCCCTGGAAAAGGCGGTAGGGCAGGCCGAGGAATTTCGGGAAACTGAGACCCGCCGACACACCGAACTCGTTGGACTTCGTGCTGTTGTTGAACTTGAACTGGAAATTGCCCATAAAACTCAGGCTCAGCCACTCTCCTCCCCTGAAAATGTTCTTGTGATAATAGGACAACTGCGGGGAGATTCCCATCAGCCCCGTTGAGTTCACCGAAGCCTCCAGATTGACCTTGAATCCCTGCAACTTCGTCTGGCTCAAGGAAATCTCGCAATCGACCCTGTCATCGGAGACCTTTGTCGTCCCGATGTTGATTCCGCTGAACATCCTCAGGGAGGAAAGCCTCGAATATGTGTTGTTGATGACGGTCTCCGAATATGGCTGCCCCGGAACTATCGTGTTCAGGTTTCTGAGCACATTCTCCCTTATCTTCAAACTTTTCGGATATGTTATACCGACATTTCCGAAAGAGAACTTGCGGAACGGCACGGCATCTTTGGGAGTCTCGTTCCTCGTGTATTCGTTGATTGTCAAATTGAGGATGACGGAATCGGGTACGCTAAGGGTGTCCGCCTCAAAGAAATAGTAATTCTTGTTAAACCCGTAAAAGCCCTTGTTCCTGAGGAGCGCGCTGGAGCGTTCGGCCTCGCGCTCCAGGGACTGTTCGGAGAGGTAAGACCCGTCCGTCACAGTCGAATTGAGGGTGTCCGCGTAAAACTCATCAGCAAGCGGGCCTTCAGGGATATTGTATGTGATTTCCTTGATAGGCAACCTGTTGCCAAGTGTCACATCATACCTTACTTTAACCCTTCTCTTGCGGACTTCCACAGTCCCCTGCACCTGTGAGCCGTAATATCCGAGATACTCAAGATGCCTGCGGATGTTCGCTTCCGAATTGTCCACCTGGTCAGGATCATAGACGACAGGGGCGACTCCGATTTTCCTGACGAACTTGTCCCAGCCCTTCCCCTTGCCGTTCTGCCAGTTATAGACATTCAGGAACGGATTCCATCCGAAAATGAAATAGGAGTTCGGCTTCTGCTTGATGTAGGGCTCGATGTTCCCCGCATTGAACTTCTTGTCGTTGGTCACATTGACCGTGTTCTTCGCAAGACG
>JBJEJS010000015.1:0-4733 GCA_051878235.1 Candidatus Cryptobacteroides sp. | reverse complement strand
GGTGCACCATCTTCTCAATGACATCGCCAGGGGCAAGGCCGGTGTGAAGGAACTCAAGGAATATGTCGCGGAGGATGCTGCGCGTTTTCCCGGGGACGCCTTCCGCCTGATGTTCACCTCGAACCACGATGAAAACAGCTGGGCGGGTTCCGAATTCAAGAGGATGGGGGATGCCGCGCGTCTGATGTCCGTGCTCACCTTCACCCTTCCGCAGTCACAGCCCCTTGTCTATACCGCCCAGGAAATCGGCTATGACCACGAGTTCGCTTTCTTTGAAAAGGACCCCGTGACGGACTGGACCGAAAACTCCCACACCGGCTTCTACACCTCATTGATCAGGCTCAGACACTCCCATCCGGCACTCCGCCCGGGGGAGAAAGGCGGGGACTATGCCTTTGTCGATGAGCCGTGGGTGCCGGAAAATGTGTTCGCCTTCACACGTACCTGTGCCGGGGACACTCTGCTTGTCCTTGCGAATCTCAGCGGGCAGGACATCTTCTGCACTGTGCCAGACGCACATCTTCTGAAGGATGCCTTTACAGGAGAACCATCTGAAAATCAATCTCTTGCTCCTTGGGGATGGCAGGTGCTGACAAAATGATCGGAATATGATAATCCTTGAAAGTATGAAAAAAACAGTTCTTTTGACTATGGTTGCGGCAATCCTGCTGTCGTGCAAGGCAAAGGTTGACCTGAAGGCGATTCCTGATGCCGACAGGACCCGTGTCAGCCGTGTCGAGCCGCTTTCCTGGTGGGTCGGGATGAAGACCCCTCTCCAGATTCTCGTGCAGGGTCCGGACATATCCTCATACGATGTGCGTATCGAGGGGGACCCGCGGGTTGACATCACCGCAGTTCATAAGGCCGACAGCCCGAATTATCTCTTCATCGATGTCGATGTCTGCAGCTCCGCTGCGCCGGGTACATATTATTTAATATTTACGAAATATGGGGAAGAATTCAAGGTCCCGTATGAAATAGGGACCCGTCGCGGGGGCTCCGCCTCCCGCAAGAGCTTCTCGTCGGAGGATTTCATATATCTCATTATGCCTGACCGATTTGTGGACGGGGACGAAAGTCTTGACGCCGTTCCGCGGAATATGGAGAGCGTTGACAAGGACGCCTTCTACGGCCGCCACGGAGGGGACATCGCCGGAATCGCAAGCCAGCTGGACTATCTTTCCGACCTCGGAATCACTGCAATATGGAACACTCCGCTCCTTGAGGACAACCAGCCTCACGAGTCCTATCACGGCTATGCCTGCACCGACTACTATCACATCGACCGCCGTTTCGGTACGAATGAGGATTACAGGAACCTCGTGGCACAGGCGCATTCCAAGGGCATAAAAATGATTATGGACATAGTCACAAACCACTGCGGGTCTGCACACTGGTGGATGGAGGACCTTCCTTTTGAGGACTGGATCCACGCCTGGCCGGAGTACACGCACAGCAATTGCTGCTTCTCGATGCAGAACGATCCCCAGGCTTCAGTGGCGGACAGGAAGAATATGGAAGAGGGGTGGTTCGACCGTTCGATGCCGGATATGAACCTCGACAATCCTTTCGTGCTCCAATATTTCAAGCAGTGGGCGGTTTGGTGGATAGAATATGCCGACCTTGACGGGCTCCGCGTGGACACCTATCCCTACAATGAAAAATATCCGATGAGCGAGTGGTGCAAGGCTGTCCGTGCCGAGTATCCCGGATTGAACATTGTCGGAGAGGTCTGGACCCGCAATGTCCCGCAGCTGGCCTACTGGCAGGGCGGCAATCCGAACAAGGACGGTTTTGACAGCCATCTGCCTGCAATAATGGACTTTCCTTTGCATTCCGCCCTTTGCCAAGCCCTGACGGCTGACAAGGTGAACTGGGACGAGGGAATGGTCAAGGTCTATGACTGCGTGGCCAATGACCTTTATTATCACGATTTGTCCAATATGCTCATTTTCCCGGGCAACCACGACATTGACCGCATTGCCGACATCATCGGAAGGAATGTCGGGAGGCAGAAAATCGCGATGACTCTCATCAGTACTTTGAGGGGGATTCCGCAGCTGCTCTATGCCGACGAACTGATGGCTGTCTCCCGTGACAGAAGCCAGGGACACGGAGGTCTGCGCATTGATTTTCCGCTTGACTGGCGCAACGATCCGGTGGCTGTGGAGATGCACGATTTTTGCAGTAAACTCTTCAATTGGAGGAAGAAAGCAACGGCCGTCCACAATGGCCGGACAAAGCATTTCCTGCGCCGTGACAACACCTACGCCTATTTCCGTTACAATGACAATCAGGTGGTTTTCGTTTTTGTGAACAACAGTGCTGAACCCAAGGCTGTTCCTTGGGCGGATTATGCCGAGTTCACCTGTGCGGGGGCTGCGGATAGGGGAGCGTCTTCTGTTGAACTGCTGACGGGTGCAGAAGTTCTTTCCGCACAGCAGGTGGATTTCTCTTCTGATGTTGTTGTCGCTCCTCAGAGCGCGATTGTAGTGGACCTAAAATTATAATTTATATGAAATTCAAACATATTCTTTTTGCTGCAATGGCTGTCTTTTCAGCCTGCAGCCGGACCGGTGTCCTGACAGAAATGGCCACCCTGACTTCTCCTGACGGAAATCTCTCGATGAGTTTCTCCATTTCGGAGGACGGCGTACCGATGTATTCCCTCAATTTTGCCGGAGAGCCCGTCGTGCTTCCGAGCCGTCTAGGGTTTGAATTGCGCGGAAGCGTGAAAGCCACCCGGTTGGATTTCACAGGAAAGGAAATCACCAAGAGTGATTCGAAGCCTTCCTACGATTTCAGCAGCGGTTTCAGTCTGCTTTCTGTTGCCACTGACAGCCTTGACGAAACCTGGACTCCTGTCTGGGGTGAGGAAAAGAGCATCCGCAACAATTACAATGAGCTCCTTGTGAGACTCCAGCAGGACGGGACCCTCAGGAGGATGGATGTCCGTTTCCGTCTTTTTGACGACGGGCTGGGATTCAGGTATGAATTTCCCGGCGACCAGGAACTCAACTATTTCGTAATCAAGGAGGAGCTGACTGAATTCGCAATGGCTGCCGACCATCTGGCCTGGTGGATTCCGGGCGATTTCGACACCCAGGAGTATGAATATGCCGAAACCCGTCTGAGCGGCGTCAGCGCACAGCTCCAGAAACACGTCTGCGGAAATTCCTCCCAGACCCTCTTCTCCAAAAGTGGTGTCCAGACGGCTATGATAATGAAAAGTGACGGCGGGCTCTACATCACGCTTCACGAGGCCGCGCTGGTGGATTATCCTTGTATGCACCTCGAAGTGGATGAAAAGAGCCTTGTCCTGAGGTCTGTCCTCACACCGGATGCCCAGGGCTGGAAAGGCCGTATGCAGACCCCTTGCACCACTCCTTGGAGGACAGTCCAGGTCACTGACAGCGCAACAAAGATGCTTGCGAGCAGGCTGGTCCTCAATCTGAACGAGCCTTGCGCCATTGAAGATGTCTCCTGGATTCATCCTGTGAAATATATGGGAGTCTGGTGGGAGATGATTGCCGGGGCCGGTTCCTGGGCCTACACAGACGACTATCCTTCAGTGAAACTCCACCAGACGGATTATTCTGCGGCAAAGCCCAACGGACGGCACAGCGCCAACAATGAGAAGGTCCGTGCCTACATCGATTTCGCGTCCGAGAACGGGTTCGATGCCCTTTTGGTGGAAGGCTGGAACATCGGCTGGGAGGACTGGGCGAACTGCAACAAGGACCATGTCTTCGACTTTGTCACCCCTTATCCGGATTTTGACATCAAGGCCCTCAATGAATATGCACATTCGAAGGGGATCAAGCTCATAATGCACCACGAGAGCTCCTCTTCTGTCCGTAATTACGAGAGGCATCTGGAGAAGGCCTACGACCTGATGGACAAATACGGCTACGATGCCGTAAAGAGCGGATATGTCGGTGACATCCTTCCTTTCGGGGAGCACCATTACGGCCAGTGGCTTGTCAATCATTATCTCTATGCCTTGACGGAGGCGGCCAGGCATCACATTATGGTCAACGCCCACGAAGCAGTCCGCCCTACCGGGCTTTGCAGGACCTGGCCGAACCTAATCGGCAATGAGTCGGCCAGGGGAACCGAGTACCAGGCATTCGGAGGGACAAGACCGAACCACACCACAATTCTCCAGTTCACCCGTCTGAACGGCGGGCCGATGGACTTCACTCCGGGAATCTTCGAGCAGAATCTCAAGGAATGGTGCGGCAACGACAGCCACGTGAATGCTACAATAGCCAATCAGCTGTCTCTGTATGTGACAATGTATTCCCCTTTGCAGATGGCTGCCGACACTCCGGACCACTACAGGCCTTTTATGGACGCTTTCCAGTTCATCAAGGATGTGGCTGTGGACTGGGACGAGACCCGTTACCTCGCCGCCGAACCGAACGACTATGTGGTGATCGCCCGCAAACCGAAGCAGAGTGCCTTGAGCGGCAGCGCAAGGGACTTCAGCATGGGCCGCGACACCTGGTTCCTCGGCGGTACTACTGACGAGCAGGAGCGCAGTGTCTCCGTGGCAATGGATTTCCTCACTCAGGGGAAGACCTACGAGGCTGTCATCTATGCAGATGCTCCTGATGCACACTACAAGACCAATCCTCAGGCATATACAATTACCCGCCGTTTCGTCACGGCAGCGGACAAGATTGATCTCACTATGGCTCCGGGCGGAGGCTTTGCCGTCTCTTTCAGGG
>JBJEJS010000014.1:0-4762 GCA_051878235.1 Candidatus Cryptobacteroides sp. | reverse complement strand
GGCCCTTGTCGATGAGGCCAGCTGCGAGGACTTTTGCGCCGTGTGGATGCGGGAGTACCCCGGCGCGCAGCGGGGCATCTGTGAGATACGCGCCGTGAGGATCGAGGACTGTGACCAGGCGGGCGAGTTCCGCTCTGCCGTGAAGCCCTGGAAGGCAGCGCGGAACACCTTCGTCAAGGCGGCGAGGAGCCTCGGGATGAACCACCAGGAGCTCAAGGCAGCACCCGAGGTCTTCGAGGCGATTCCGCAGCTCCTCGACTTTGCTGCGGGCTTGCCGCTCGCGCTCTGCGGGCAGGGGCAGCTGGACGCGCTCGTCCGCGCGGCGCGCTACAGCGGCCTGAAAGGCATCGACAACAAGGAGGGCACTGCTGATGTGGGCCTTCCCCTCATCACTTTCACGGCAAGGACATTGAGCAACGGCAAGCAGCAGTTGCAGGTCATCCATACTGCCCCCATCGAGCAGGAAAGTGCCAAGACCTATCTTGCCAAAGTCGATCTTGCCGGTTTTCTCGGCCAATGGGTGGAAGTGACGGAGACAGTCACTTTCGCTTCCGAAGGTAAATATGAACTTGTCATCCGAAGGATTTCCGACGGGGCTGAACTTGTCAGGGTCGCCCCCGCAACACTGCCTCTGTGGCGTACCGGAACAACCGGACTGAGACCCAAATGGGGCCTTTACAGATGGTTTGGAGAAAACCGTTCAGGAGCCTCGCTGTTAAGGGACGAATGTCTGAAGTTCGCAGATTTCTTCATAGAGAAGATATAAAATCTCATTTCCTCTCTTGTTTTCTTGAAAATAATTGCAATATTTGCACTTTGAAAATTGGTTGACCAGTTTGGTAAACCAATTTATGTGACCACAAAGAATACTATACATTAGTCTTAATAACCAATAAAACAACTTGTTATGAAATCGGAACGAAAGTTTTTCCGCTGTTTGTTCCTGGCGGCCTTCCTGTCT
The DNA here is from genome assembly GCA_051878235.1 of Candidatus Cryptobacteroides sp. Lineage (GTDB taxonomy): Bacteria > Bacteroidota > Bacteroidia > Bacteroidales > UBA932 > Cryptobacteroides. The sequence goes on along the minus strand of JBJEJS010000014.1, from coordinate 3,801 downwards.
CTGCCGGTATTGCTCCAGGCGCAGACAAGAACAATCCGGGGAGGCGTTTCAGATGAAAACGGCCCTCTGATCGGTGTCAGCGTCGTCTTGGACTCCGCAGGAAACATCGGGACATCAACCGATGTGGACGGTAATTTCTCTTTGACCGTCAACACCCCGAATCCAGTCCTCAGATTCACCTATGTCGGCTACAAGGAAATGGTGGTCAAAGTAGGCGCGTCAGACATCCTGAATGTCACTATGGAACAGGACACAAATCTGCTTGAGGAACTGGTGGTCGTCGGATACGGCACGCAGTCGAAGTCACATCTGACAGGCTCCATTTCCAAGATCGGAGGCGAATCACTCATTGATATGCCAGTGTCGGATGTCACCCAGGCCCTTCAGGGGCAGATCGCCGGACTGACAGTGAACAACACCACATCCGAGGTAGGCGTGGCACCGACAATCCGTGTCAGGGGGACGGGCTCAATTTCCGCAGACAGTTCACCTCTCGTGATAGTTGACGGATTCCCTGTTCCTGACGGCCTGTCGAGCGTGAATGCCAACGACATCAAGTCCATCGAGATTCTTAAGGACGCCGCATCTGCGGCAATTTACGGCTCACGCGCTGCCAACGGCGTCATAATGATCACGACCAAGGCGGGAGATGCGGAGAAGCCTTCATATTCCGTAAAAGTATATCAGGGAATCAAATATGCCTACAAACTCCACGACCTTCTCACCGCGACCGAATATCTCAGGCTTCAGGAATTTGAAGAGTCTGTCGGCGGGCCTGCCGTCAAGGGTCAGGACCGTGCCGCAGCGTGGATTGAGGAGAACATCGGTGCGACCGACTGGCAGCGCGAAGCCCTCAGGAACTACACGGATATGACCAATGTCCAGTTCTCCGTCTCAGGAGGAAGCGCAAAGGCAAGGCACTACACCTCGGCCTCCTGGACACAGGACAAAGGTATAATGTACCAGAACCAGGTCAACAAGATTTCTTTCAGGACAAGGCTTGACGCGGAACTGTCCAGGATTGTGAAGATCGGATACAATGTCTCCTTCAACTACTCGAAGTCGAGCCGTCCGAGAAACAACTTCATTGACTTCTACCGCACACCTTCTTTCCTTCCGGTCTATCATAATGACTGGACAACGGCCTTCACAGGTGGCTACACCGGGTTTGCAAGGGGAAGCCACTTCAACAAGATCAGCACTCCTACGGGAGGTGTGGACGAGGACGGGAATCCGACCTGGGACACAGGGGTCTCTCCTTTCAACTCCGCCAACAACAACCCTAAGAGCGTGATGGCAAACACCGAAAGGTGGAGCGAGTCAATGTCGGGGCTTGCCAATGCCTATCTTGTGATCAACATCTGCAAAGGGCTGACATTCAAGACATCGGACGGATTCAATGTCAGGTATTCACCATCATACAATTATGCCAACAAGAATGCCACAAAGGACAATCTTCCGAGCGAGGCCTCTTTCTTCAGCACCTTGTATATGAATCTTCTTTCCGAGAACACGCTGAATTACAACGCGACATTCGGGAAGCACAAACTCGACCTGCTTGCCGGTTACACTATTGAGAGGACAAGGGTCCAGAGGGTCGCATTGTCTGCCACAGGATTCCCTACGGATGACATACACACCCTCAATGCGGCAACAGTCTTCGAACTTGCTTCAAGCAACAACGGCAACACTGACGGGACAGGGACATTCCGCTATCCTGACGAGATTCTTGAGTCCGCCCTTGCCAGGGCGACCTACAGTTATGCGGACAAGTATCTGGTCTCAGCATCAATAAGGCTCGACCGTTCCTCACTGTTCTCAAAAGGACACCGCAATGCGTGGTTCCCGTCCGTGTCACTCGGTTGGAGACTTTCCGAAGAGCCTTGGCTGAAGAGCGCACAGTGGCTCGGAAACCTCAAACTCCGTGCTTCATACGGTGTGACAGGAAACAACAATGTCGGCTATCAGTCATCTATGGAACTTCTGAACAGTGCCAATTATGCCACAGGCAGCGGTAACGGCTCGCTTGTCAACGGCTCAGCCAACACTTCCAGCACGCTTGCAAATGCCGACATAACCTGGGAGCAGACTGACGAGTTCAATGTCGGACTCGACTTCAGCGTGCTCAACGGAAGGATCGCCCTCACGCTTGACGGGTATTACTCAATCACAAGGGCGCTCCTGTTCGAGCAGCCTACCCAGTCCTTCACCGGATTCACAAACTATTGGAACAACATCGGAAGGGTACGCAATTCCGGTGTGGAAATCCAGTTGAACACTTTGAACATAGACCACCGCCGTTTCAAATGGTCAACCGACATCAATTTCTCCCTCAGCCGGAACAAACTTCTTGAAATAGGAGGGGAGAGGGAAGTGATCACCCTCGGAGAAAGGAACGAGAGTTATATCGCGAGAGTGGGAGAGCCTCTCATCCAGTACTACGGATTCAAGACCGTGGGAGTCTGGAACAATCTTGAGGAAATCAATTCCAACCCTCATTTCGCTTCCGATGTGCCGGGCGGTCTGAGAATCAGCGACGAGAACGGCGACGGCGTGCTTGACGACAGCGACAGGGTTCCGCTGGGAAATCCGTATCCGGACTTCACTTACGGAATGACCAACACCTTCCAGATAGGAAAACTTGACATCTCATTCCTCATCCAGGGCGTTCAGGGCATAACCGTCTATAACGGTGATGTCTTCTACAATGAGACACACAAGTACAACAAGGCATATCTTGCAAACCGCTGGGTGAGCGACACCTACAGGGGTGACGGCAAGACCCCTTACGGAAAGAACGGCTACGACCTGATGCTGACCGACTATCCTCTCCAGAACGGCTCCTATGTCTGCCTGAGGAATGCCGTAATCGGCTACACTTTCAGCCGCAAGGATTTGAACAACAAGCTGAAAGGGCTCAGGCTTTACCTGTCCGGCAACAATCTCGCCTATATCTGGAGCAAGGACTACAAGGGAATCAACCCTGAATCAAGGATGACGACCGGCTCCTACGACACTCCGATGATTTCCGGCTATCAGCGCGGAGGCTTCCCTCTGACTTCGACGGTCACTTTCGGAATTGACATCAAATTCTAAAAATCGGAGGCTACTATGAAACATAATTTGAAATTCAAGATGAAAAGAAATATCCTGTTCTGTGCTGCCGCCCTCGTGTTCGCGTCCTGCAATCTGAACCAGTATCCTTACTCGGAGGTTGCGATAGACGATTATGTGAAAGACGGAAATGCCGTGAACAATCTTGTGATGGGCACCTACAACGGTCTGTACGATGTCCTTTATTATGAGTGGTCACTGACGGAACTCCGCAGCGACAATGTCAGGATGAGGGTGAACAAATCCACATCCCAGGACACCAAGCTCATAGAGCAACTTGACCAGGGAGTCATCCAGACCGCCCACGCCTGGGTAGGGGACTACTGGGATGCCTCCTATGCTGCGGTCAACCGCGCCAATTCGGTGCTGGCATATCTCGACAAAGTGGAGGACCCTCAATTGAGGGCACAGTACGAGGGCGAGGCCCGTTTCATCAGGGCACACCTTTACTTCAATCTTGTGCGCCTTTTCGGTCCAGTGTTCATTGTGACTTCCAAGACAGGTGCGGACGAGGCAAGGTATATGCAGAGGTCTCCTGTGGAGGATGTGTATGCCCTTATAGAAAGCGACCTTGAAACGATAGTGGAAAACAGCCTCCTCCCGATGACTCATGCGGACGCTGACCTCGGAAGGGCCGATATGAAGGCCGCCAAAGCGCTTCTTGCGAAAGTGTATATGACGGAGTAC
>JBJEJS010000013.1:0-4795 GCA_051878235.1 Candidatus Cryptobacteroides sp. | reverse complement strand
AGGTCGAGGAAATCGCCCGTCTGCTCGATGTGACCTCCGAAGAGCTGGTCCTGGGCTATAGGCCATCCGAAAATATGGCTATGCGCGTCAGGGACATCGAAAGGGAATTCGAGGAGGAAAGGTCGGAAATCATCAGAAAATACGAGGCGGAGATGAAACGCCTTGAAAACACAATAGATACCCTGAATTCATATATCACCGCCTTGAAGGAGACCGTCGTCACAAAGGATGAAATGATTGCGATGCTCAAGAAAAAACTTGCTGACGACGGCAATAATGAGTAACTTTGCGCGTTATGCGCTGTGAATTGCAGAAATTTCTGAATGAGAATCTGATTGAGGCGGGATGTGACGAGGCGGGACGAGGTCCCCTCGCAGGTCCTGTCTATGCGGCTGCGGTGATTCTGCCCAAAGACTTCCATCATCCCCTCCTGAACGACTCAAAGAAGATGACCGCTTCCGCAAGGGAAAGGCTCCGCCCCATAATTGAGGCTGAGGCCATCGCCTGGGCGGTCGAGGAGGTGTCTGCTCAGGAGATAGACAAAATGAACATACTGAACGCCTCGCTTGAGGGTATGCGCAGGGCTGTGGCAAGGCTTTCCGTCCGTCCCGAATTCCTCCTGATTGACGGAAACCGTTTCAAGCCCTTCGATGGCATTCCTTTTGAGTGCATCGTCGGCGGTGACGGGAAGTTCTCATCCATAGCGGCTGCCTCTGTCCTTGCCAAGACCTGGCGGGACGAGAAGATGTTGTCGCTTGCGAAGGAATATCCGCAGTACGGGTGGGACCACAATATGGGCTATCCTACGCCTGAGCATATCGAGGCGGTCCGCAGGTTCGGATATACCCCATATCACAGGAAAACCTTTCATCTGAAGGCTCTTGAGCCTGTCCTTTTCTAAAGACAGGAATGTCATATATACCATAAATAAAATATGATATATAATATATAAAATATAAAATATTGAAAATGAAATATATAAAAAAGATATAACATATTAGGAAATATAAAACATATAGAAAAATGAAGAAAATATTTTGTGTTCTGGCGGCACTCTCCCTTTCGGCAGGATGTCTTTTCGCCGATGAAGGAATGTGGATGCTGCCCCTTTTGAAAAAGATGAATGGGGAAATGCTCAAGGATGCCGGATGCAGGCTGACCCCGGAGCAGATTTACAGCGTGAACAACACTTCCCTGAAGGATGCCATCGTGCAGTTCGGCAGGGGATGCACGGGGGAGATCATTTCCAATCAGGGACTCCTCGTCACCAACCACCACTGCGGCTACAGCAGCATTCAGGCGCTGAGCGGCATAGGTCACGACTATCTTGCGGACGGCTACTGGGCGATGAACCGTTCGGAGGAAATCCCTTGCAAGGGACTCACGGTGACTTTCCTCGAGTATATGGAGGATGTGACCGATTTTCTCGCCTCGTCGGAGAAAAAGGCCAGAAAACGCTTCAAAGGCTATGAGAAGGCCGATTCCCTTGTGGCCGACAGGATGTCAGAGGTTTACGATGAATTGCTGGACAAGGCAAAGGCGGACAGGCCGGAATGCGATGCCCGTCTTGAGACATTCTACGACGGGAATGTCACATATCTGTATGTCACAAAGACCTATAGGGACATCCGTTTTGTCGGTGCGCCGCCTTCATCAATCGGAAAGTTCGGAGCGGACACGGACAACTGGATGTGGCCACGCCACACGGGCGATTTCTCGATGTTCAGGGTCTATGCAGCTCCGGACAACAGCCCTGCCGACTATTCTGCGGTGAATGTTCCATATACCCCGAAGAATCATCTGACCATTTCCCTGAAAGGGGTGCAGGAGGGTGACTTCACGATGATTATAGGTTTCCCGGGGCACACCACAAGATTCCAGACCTCTCCTGAACTGGAGTTCCAACTTCAGCAGAATGACATCAGCATAGCGGCACGCACAATCAGGCAGAACGTCCTGCTTGAGGATATGCTCGCCGACCCTGCCGTGAAGATAAAATATGCCAGCAAATATGCCTCATCCTCAAACGGTTGGAAGAAATGGAAAGGTATGAAGCTGGCGTTTGGCAAACTGAACATCATTGAAAGGGCTAAACAGGAGGAGACCGCCTTTACGGAATGGGCCGCGTCGAACAAGAAACGCGAGGCTGTGTACGGGAATGTCGTGGAGGACCTGCGCAAATGTGTGGACGAGGGGAGAAAGCCGTCCCTTGACTTCCTGACCGCGTACGAGTCTGTGGGAAGGATAGAGATATTCAATTTCGCCATCGGGATGCAGTCCTTCTTCAAAAGGGAACTGAGGGCAGGAAAGGATTCCTCAGAGGCCTACGTGGCGGCAGCCTCACAGGTGTCTGAGGCCTACAAGGACTACAGTGCGTCTCTCGACAGGAAAGTAGCCAAGGCGATGCTGAAGTTCTATAGGGAGAATGCCTCCCCTGAGAATTACCTTCAGGGTCTTGGGCAGGATTTCGCCACAATGGACATAGATGCGTATGTGGATGACCTGTTCGACAGGAGTGTCTTTGTGGATGCGGACGCTTTGCAGAATGCGGTGCGTGAGAACGGCAAGGTCATTTTCTCCGATCCTGCCTGTGTCCTCGGCAAGTCGGTACAGGATGTCATTTACGGGGCGTACGAATTGAGGAAAGCCTCCGCTGCGGCCCTCCAGGAGGCGAGGACGACCTACACGGCGGGACTTCTCGAATGGAAGAAAGGGGAGCCGTCCTATCCTGACGCGAATCTGACGATGCGTTTCACATACGGCTCCGTCAAGGGATATTCCCCGCGTGATGCCGTGATGTACAAGTATTACACGACTCTTGACGGTGTTATGGAGAAGGAGGACCCGGACAATTGGGAGTTCGTTGTCCCTGCAAGACTGAAGGAACTGTACGAGGCAAAGGATTTCGGTCCGTATGCCCTTGCGGACGGGAAGATGCCTGTGGCTTTCCTCAGCAACAATGACATCACGGGAGGCAACTCCGGCTCGCCTATTATGAATGCGGACGGGCATCTGCTCGGGCTTGCCTTTGACGGCAACTGGGAGTCTATGAGCAGCGATGTGATGTTCGAGCCGGATCTCCAGAGGTGCATCAATGTTGACATCAGGTATGTCCTCTTCATCGTTGACAAGTTCGGCGGGGCTGGTTGGCTCCTCGACGAAATGGACATAGTTAAATAACCGTCCTGTTCCGCAACCCCTCACGGTGACAGAGATATTTTTAAACTTGCGAAACTTTAGTTGCAGATATGAATATAGAAGAAGTAAGGCAATGGCTGACCGAAGTCCGTCATCCTGCAAAGGGTGACAGGGATATAGTGGAACTCGGAATGGTCGGGGAAATCGGAATCGGGGATGACTGCGTGAAAGTCACCCTCGGTTTCCCGAAGCACAGGGACCCTTTGGCTGAATATCTCATAGGGAGTGTCCGCGCTGCCGTCATCAGGCATTGCCCGGAGGGCGTGCGGGTTGAGGTGGAGACGGTCGTGAAGGATCCTGTCACTCCGAAGAAGAAGGCGGGGCTTGACCTGGGTTTTGAGGAACTGGAGAATGTGGGGCACATCATCGGGGTGGCTTCAGGCAAGGGAGGCGTCGGGAAATCCACTGTGGCGGTGAACTTGGCGGTGGCTCTTGCAAGGGCTGGCTACAAGGTCGGTCTTGCGGACGCTGATGTCTATGGCCCTTCAGTCCCGAAGATGACAGGGACTGAGGGCGCAGTCCCTGAAGCATTCGTTGAGGAAGGAAGCGGGAAGGAGGTGATAATGCCTGTGGAGAAATACGGGGTGAAATGGATGTCAATCGGCTATTTTGCAAAACCTGAGCAGGCTCTGATCTGGCGCGGTCCGATGGCCTGCAATGCCCTCAAGCAGATGATTCTCCAGGTCCGCTGGGGTGAATTGGACTTTCTTCTGATAGATATGCCTCCAGGAACGGGGGACATCCACATCAGCCTCGTCCACGACATCCCTCTTGAAGGTGCGGTGATTGTAAGCACCCCTCAGGATGTCGCCCTGGCCGATGTCGAGAAGGGAGTGAATATGTTCCGCAATCCTGGTGTGGACAAGCCTATCCTTGGCCTTGTTGAGAATATGTCCTGGTTTACCCCTGAGGAACTTCCGCAGAACCGCTACTATATATTCGGCAAGGGCGGTGGAGAAAGGATGGCACTCAAATATGACATCCCGCTGCTTGGCCAGATACCGATTGTCCAGGGCATTCGGGAAGGGGGCGACAGCGGAGAGCCTGCGGCTCTCACGGCCCGTCCCGACGGGACCGCTTTCGCCGCTCTCGCGGCGAAACTCGCTGCCGCCGTCTCCACAAGGTGATTTCAAATTTCTATTCTTTCTCCCAGGCAAGCATCCTTGGTATGAACGAGGATGAAATTGCCGTGCAGGAGGAGGACTGGTGGAAGGACCGCCATATCTATGTCGGGCGCTTCCTTGAAAGTTTGAATGGAAAACTGAGCAAGAAGACCCTGTATTTCGGCAGGCACGACAATGCTCCGTATCAGGCGGCACATTCGGAACATTCCTCAACCTTTTGGGTGACGGGATGGAACACACAGGCAAAATCCTCGGCAAATACATCTACTCCAATCTGAAATAATTCTCCTTTTTCTCATTCTTCCGTCCCAAAGACATTAGAAAAAAGAAAAAACATTAAAAAAGAGAAAAACCTGCATCCCCTGAGCCCCCGTCTCTGTGTTTCAGGAAAATTTGTATATAGTTTTGCAGTTCATTCTTAACAGTGAGAGTTATGGGAAATGAACTGAACAGACTTTATGAGGCCGCAAGGA
>JBJEJS010000012.1:0-4812 GCA_051878235.1 Candidatus Cryptobacteroides sp. | reverse complement strand
GAAGATACTCCGCTATCATATCTACCCTTCCGGGGTCTCCGACCAGGATAATGTTGTCCGCAAGTTCCTCAGGCCTGAGGTGGAGATGGAAAATTGACCCGTCGGGATTGATTATAAGTTCTGATTCTGCTATTCTCATATCAATAAAATTAAAGAATGAAGCGTTAAAAATAGTTTTTTCTTTGGAATTTTCCTATTTTTGGCGCACAATTTTCAGAAAACAGGTTCTTCGGATTCCTTAATTTCAAAAAGTAATCTTATGTGGCAAAGAGTTCAGACTTTATATCTCGCTGTGGCAAGTGTGCTTGTCGGTTCAATGTTCTTCTGCAGGTTTGCGACCATTCTCGGTCCTGAGGGGGACAGCGTGGACATAATGTATTACGAGAAACTTCCTTTCCTGCTGTTCCTCATATCCCTTTTCTCCGCAAATGTGATTGCCCTTTTCACATTCAAGGCAAGGATGCTCCAGATGAGGGTGAGTGTGCTTGCCGCACTTCTTCTTGTGGGATTCCAGGTGTGGCTCGGCGTTGATTTCTTCCGCCACAGGAATGAGATGGTATTCTCCTTCACGGCGGTATTCCCGATAGTCGCAGCGATTCTCGATGTGCTTGCAGCCAGGAGCATCTTCCTTGACGAGGCGATGGTCCAGTCCGCATCCAGGCTCCGCTCCTCAAAGAAAAAGAGGAAGTGAGTCATTCGGAGAACTCCTTCAGGACATTCTTCAGATAGGTCTTTGTCACCGGAATCGGCGGGATTGACTCGTTGTCGAGTTCCATCACATAGCCGTCCTTCTCCTTCTTCAGGACCTTGACCTTCTGGCGGTTCACGATGTATTTCCTGTTGCATCTCATCAGCGGACTGTCCCTGAAGGTCTCCTCGACCGTCTTCAGGCGGCATCGGAGCATATACATCTTCAATGCCCCCGACTTGTCCGTGTACCAGATGTTTATGTAGTTGTCATCGGACTCTATGTAATAGAGATTGGAGCAACTGACGGAGAACTTCAGCAAACCGTTGGTGTCGCATAGTGAAATCTTGTCCGCCGTGCTGTGCTGGGTCCCGTCCCCGGTTGTCTGCTGCGCCTCGTCGGTCACCACCCCCATCGAGTTCATCAGGCTGATGGTCTTGTTCTTGTCCTCAAGCGCATAGTACATTCCGGAAAGTATTTCAGGGATTATCAGCGCGATTGTCCCGTACAGGAGCGCCTTGCTGAAAATTTCTATCGGCGGGAGGACCAGAGGTTTCTGGACATCTATGGTGACGAAGGTGTAGAAGGCGCAGATCAGCACGACTTCCGCAATGCTCCAAAGCACATATACCAGATATGTCATCCTGAACCATTTCTTGGTGTTGTACATCAGGATTCTGCTTGCGATGAGGATGAGCAGGGAAATGAAGATGAAGCCTGCCGTGAAAAGAAAGAAGATTGAATCACCGAGCCTGAACCACGCCGTGTCCGAGAAAGGTATATATATATTAAGGAATACGATGGCGAAAAGGACCGAGAATGTCACTGTCCCGAACATCTGATTCTTTCCTAAGAAAAACTCTGGCAAGTACTTATTCATATATCCCTTTTGACCGTGCAAATGTAAAAATTTAGCCACAAATAAACAAATTTCGCCACTTTTTTCGCCGTCTGAGGTCTTTGGAAAGAATAATCGGGGGTTTTGCCACAATTATTTTTCCAAGACTTCGGGGCTGATTATTTTTGTCGCGGTTTTATAAAAATTGGAGTAGTTCTTATGAAGATTATTGGCACCGGAAGCGTGATTCCGAAACAAATCGTGACTAATGACATGTTGTCAGAATTCCTTGACACAAGCGACTCGTGGATATATCCGAGGACAGGAATTAAATACAGGCATGTCATCTCTGACGAGAATCTTGAGGATATGGCTGTCGAGGCGGCGAAGAAGGCTCTTGACAATGCAGGTATCCAGGCCTCTGACCTTGATTATATAATATGTTCAAATGTCGTGAACGAATATATAACCCCTTCCCTGAGTTGCATAATCCAGGGCGGGATAGGGGCGTCCTGTCCTTGTCTTGACATCAATTGCGCCTGTGCGGGATTCATTTATGCCCTCGACATAGCGGAGTCCCATTTCAAGGCGGGGCGCGTGAAGAATGTCCTGATTGTCTGCGCCGAGGAGCCTACCAGGATGACCAGTTGGAAGGACCGCAATGTCTGCGTGCTTTTCGGCGACGGAGCGGGGGCTGCGGTGCTGACGGCAGGCGACAACATCAAGGGAATCAAACTCTCGGCTGCCAGCGCGACTGACAAACTCTATCAGAAAAGGGTCCTTGAGCCGACTCCTTACATCACCAAGGAGGAGCATTCCGAGTCCCTCCAGATGAGGGGGCAGGATGTATTCAAATTCGCCGTCAAGGCCTCTTCAGGGGACATCAAATACCTTCTTGACAATCTCGGGATTGCCCCTGATTCGGTTAACTGGTACCTCCTTCATCAGGCGAACATCAGAATAATCAACACCATCCAGGATTTCCTCGGGCAGCCTGCCGAAAAGTTCCCTACGAATGTCGAGAGCCACGGCAATTCCTCCTCTGCAAGTTGTCCTATCCTGCTTGACGAATGCAACAGGAAAGGGATGTTCAAGAAGGGGGACATCATCGTTATGAGCGCGTTCGGTGCAGGATTCATCTCCGGTGCTGTTGTTCTTGAATGGTAGATTTTGTATATTTGAAGGATTTTTGGAATATATTGAAATTTTAGAGATATGATTAAAAGTAGAATTTGCGGGATGCTCGGCATCCAGTATCCGATTTTCCAGGGAGGAATGGCGTGGGTGGCAGATGCTTCCCTCGCTGCGGCCGTCTCAAATGCAGGCGGACTGGGACTGATTTCTTCCATCAATGCCGGAACAGAGGCTGTCAGGAATGAGGTGAGGAAATGCAAAGAGTTGACGGATAAGCCTTTCGGTGTGAACATTATGCTTCAGGCTCCAAATGCCGCTGAAATAGCGCAGATGGTCATTGACGAGGGCGTGAAGATTCTTACCACAGGTGCGGGCTCTCCTGCACAGTATATGCCTGCCTGGCAGGAGGCGGGGATCAAGGTTATCCCTGTCGTGGCTTCTGTGGCCCTTGCCTTGAAGATGCAGGCAATCGGTGCGACTGCGGTCGTTGCAGAGGGGGCAGAGTCAGGCGGACACGTCGGCGAACTTCACACAATGTCCCTCCTTCCGCAGGTTGTGGATGCGCTTGACATCCCTGTCATCGGTGTGGGAGGAATATGCGATGCCCGCCAGGCTGCCGCCGCATTCATCCTCGGGGCTGACGCCATCCAGGTGGGGACCCGTTTCCTCGCTGCCGAGGAGTGCACCGTGCACCAGAACTACAAGGACAAGATCCTGAAGGCGACAGACATCTCCACAATCGTGACGGGCAAGACCCTCGGACATCCTGTCCGTTCCCTCAAGACCCCGTTCTCGAAGACATTCGCAAAGATGGAGTCAGACCCTTCCGTGAAGCCGGAGGAAATTCTCTCGTTCGGCACGGGCGCATTGCGCAAGGCCGTCAAGGAGGGGGACCCGAACGGAAGTTATATGGCCGGAGAGGTTGCAGGTATGGTCAAGAGGATTGAGCCTGCAAAGGACATAGTCGAAGACCTCATCCTCGGCGCGGAGAGGATTCTGCGTGCAACAGACAGTTGTTTGGCCTGACTTAGTCGGCCTGATAGATTCGCATAACTTAAAGACTTGATATATGAGTGAAATAAGACGAGTTGTAGTTACAGGAGCGGGTGTCGTCTCACCGATCGGAAATAGTGTGGAAACCTTCTGGAAGAATCTTCTGGACGGGGTCTGCGGCATTGATTTCATCAAGGAGTTCCCAACCGATGACCTGCCTGTGAAAATAGCCGGGGAAGTCAAGGACTTCAATCCGGCGGATTTCGGGATTGAACCCGCATTCGCGCGCAAACAGGACAAGTTCACCGTGTTCGCTGTCGCGGCTGCCAACCAGGCTATGCTTCAGGCAGGTCTGAACAGCGCGGAAGGCGGCAACATCGACCCTTTCAGGCTCGGAGTTTATGTCGGCTCCGGAATAGGTGGATTCTCCGTACAGTACCGTGAGACGGAGAAGATGATCAATGACGGCGCAAAATGGATATCCCCTCTTTTCATCCCGACGATGATTTCTAACATCGCCGCCGGCAACATCGCCATCCGTCACAATGCCTGCGGACCTTGCGTTCCGGTTGTGACTGCCTGCGCGACTTCCACCCACACCATCGGGGAGGCGTTCAGGGCGATCAGGCACGGTTACGCCGATGCTGTGATTGCAGGTGGGGCAGAGGCTGCGACCATCCCTCTCGGAATTGCTGGCTTCGCCAACGCAAAGGCTCTTTCCCGTGCGGAGGACCCGAAATATGCGTCCATCCCGTTCAACGCAAACAGGGGCGGTTTCGTTATGGCTGAGGGTGCAGGTATGCTGGTGCTTGAGGAATATGAGCATGCCGTTGCCCGTGGGGCTACAATCCTTGCCGAGATGGTGGGATATGGAAACACTTGCGACGCGCATCACGTGACAGCGCCGAGACCTGACGGAGTGACCCAGTCGGCCGCCATCAGGATGGCTCTCGAGCAGGCAGGCTATGATGCCTCCAAGGATGAACTCTACATCAATGCCCACGGGACAGGGACAGCCCTGAACGATTCATCCGAGACCAAGGCCTACAAACTTGCCCTCGGAGATGATGCCTACAAGGCTCACATCAGTTCGACCAAGTCGATGACCGGGCATATGCTTGGAGCGGCCGGCGCAGTCGAGGCGATTGCTTCAGTCTAC
>JBJEJS010000011.1:0-4847 GCA_051878235.1 Candidatus Cryptobacteroides sp. | reverse complement strand
GCGGCCATCAGGAGAATGTCGGAATAGCGCATCACTATCGGCTTGATTCCGTCATCGTTTCCTCCTGTGTAAGGATTGCTGTCCATCCATTCGAAACGGTATTTTCCGAAATACCATCTTGCGATTCCGGAAGGAGTGATGTCTCCGGTCTTTTCCCAACTGTAGTTCACACAGGTGAGGTCACGGCGGACATCCTTAGGGTCATATTTGAACCACATCGTAGGAAGCGGACCTGCAACTCCACCCTGGCTGAATGAATAGCCGTTGATGTTGGCACCCTCATTCTTGATGGCGAATGTGTAGTTCCACCTTCCGCGGCCGTCGCTGAAAGGAATGTTGTAAAGCACTTCCTTGCCTGCCGCAAGGTCGAAGGAGTTGAAGTTCCTCCAGAGGGTCTCATAATCCAGGAGGGTCGCCTTTCCGGAAATGATGGCATTCTTAAGGTAGGCAAGCGCCTTTGGATAGAGGACTTCCTTTGAGAGTTCCTGGTCGCTGCTCAGACGGATGCTTCCGCTGTCGCCTGTGCCCACATTCCCGTCATCCGGACGGAGGGCATAGCCTGATGCCAGGAGTGCGACTCTTGCGTAGAGACCTTCAGCGAAGAGTTTGTTCACGCGGTCAGTCTTTGCCGTGATGTCGGACTCCAAAGGAAGATAAAGATAACCGATGGCTTCCTCAAGGTCAGCGAGGATCTGTTTGAAGATATCATCCCTGCTGCTCTTCTTGACATACATATTGTCAGATGAGACCGGAGTGAAACGTGCAGGCACGTCGCCCCACGCCTTGATGAGGTCGTAATATATCATCGCCCTGAGGGTGAGGGCCTCACCGAGCAGGTGTGCCATACGGCGGTTTTCGGTGATGTCTCCATATTCCCTCAATCCTTTGATTGCGAGATTTGCCCTTTCAATTCCTGAATACATCATATTGAAAGGACCGTTGTCAAGGTCGAGCTGGCTGTTGTTCGTGCCGATTGCGTATGATGCGATTTCGTTCTTTCCGTCAAGCGGATTCTTTGATGAGAAACTGTTGTACCACTCGATGTCGGTGTTGAATCCGTACCAAGGAAGGAAACGGCCCCTGTAGTTGTTGGTCTCGCCAAGTGTTTCGCATATACCGAAAATCGTTCCCTCGGCGAGTTCATAGTTGGAGAACACTCCGCTTTCGTCAAATGCCGACGGGGACTCCTGGTCAAGGACGCAGGAAGTTGTCAGGGACAGGGCGGCAGCGGCTCCAAGAAGATATGATATTGTCTTTTTCATCATTTCTGTTCAGTTTAGAAAGTGAGGTTGATACCGAAAACGACACCGATGCTCTTAGGGTATGCCGAGTAGTCAACTCCCGGGGTAAGAGGAGTGGAACGCCTGGTGTCCACCTCCGGGTCGTAGCCGGTGTATTTCGTCAGACAGAACAGGTTGGTGCCTGTAGCATAGAAGCGGATTTTGCGGATGTGTGCCTTCTCGGTGAGTTTCTCCGGGATGGTGTAGCCGATTGTCGCGCTCTGCAGGCGCAGGAAGGAAGCGTCCTCGACAGCCCAGTCCGTGAACACCGCGTTTCCGATGCAAGGTGACCACATCGTTGTGTTCGCATTCATTTCCTTGAGCAGGTCAGGGTCGTCGACAATCTCTCCGGTCTCCCAGTTGATGTTTGTCCATCTCTTGTCCACATCCATCGTGTTGAGCAGGTTGCGGTTGTAGTATTTGCGTGATGAGGTGAACTCAACCTTGTTGGCGTTGTAAACATCGTTGCCGATCATATAGGTGAAGTTCGCGCTCAGGTCAATGCCCTTGATGTAGGCGTTGAGGGCGAAACCTCCCTGGAAATCAGGGGATGCGTTTCCGATGACGTGCTTGCGGATCTTCCCGTCCTCATCGGCTTTCAGTTTGAGGGCGCCAGGCCTGAGATAACTTGAGCCTATGATTGCCGAGTCGTCTGCCACGCCTTCCTTGAGCACCCATTTCCCGTTGACATAATTGAAGTCGTCAACCTCGTACCTGCCGTCGCAGATGTAGCCGTACATATTTCCAAGAGGCTGGCCTTCGGTCACAAGATAATCGTCACCGATCTCGGTGGAAGCCCAATATGACTGGACTGTCCTTCCTGTGATGGCATCAAGTCCGCCGAGGCTGGTGATGGTGTTGTGGTTGTAGGCGATGTTCGCGCTGATTGAAAGGCTGTAGTCCTTCTTCGAGATGACAGGCATCGAGAGTGAGAGTTCCGCTCCGCGGTTGCGTGTCGATCCGATGTTGCGGTACTGGTTGTCGTAGCCTGTTCCGGAAATAGGGAAGAGGATCAGGAGGTCCTTGGTGTCGTTCTGGTAGAGTTCGATGCTACCGCTGATCTTTCCTTTGAGGAAACTGAAGTCTATACCGATGTTGTGGGTGTAGGTAGTCTCCCATTTCAAATCAGGGTTGTTGAGCGTCTTTCCTGCTGACCAGTAATTGGTGCTCATACTTATCCAGGCTGAGGTTGATGCGCTGAATTCCTTGTACAGCTGTCCTGCAGGGATGTTGTTGTTACCTGCGGTACCGAAACTGTAACGGAGCTTCAGCTGGTCAAGCCAGTTGGATGCCTTTGACATCCATCTCTCGTTGGAGATAGTCCAGGAGACTGCCGCAGAAGGGAAGTAGCCCCATCTGTTGTTCCCGCTGAACTTTGACGATCCGTCGGCACGCATCGTCGCTCCGATTGAGTAGCGGTGCTTGTAGTCGTAATTGACCCTTCCGAAGAATGAAAGGAGGGCGTCATCCGGATTGTAATAGTTGGATGTGTAGCGGGCATTACCGGAACTCAGGAATTTCCAGGCCATCTCGGCGTCATAGAAGAGAGGGAAGTTCTCGACCATTGAAGTGAGGACATTGCTCTTTGTGTAGGTCAACTCCTCTCCGATCAGGATGTTGAGGCTGTGGTCGCTGTTGTCTATCACCTTGGAGAAATCGTAGTTCAAGGTGTTTGTGTTGCGCAACTTGCGGCGGGTCGTCTCCGTATGCAGATTGGATGGAGTGTTCTTGTAGCCGGTGGTGTTGATGGCATAGTAGGTGGTCACTCCATAGAATCTGTCGTCCTCCTGCTTGTAGTCCTCAAGGCCTCCGTCAATCTTCAGGTGGAGGTTGTCAACAATCTCCCAGTTGAAGGCTGCGTTTGCCGTCCAGACATTCCTGATTCTTCTGGAATCGTTGTCTGCCACTGACTGGAGAGGCGGAGCGTTGTCGCCATAGTCCTCCTCGTCCTCGGAATTGAGGATGTTGGACTGCACAGGAATAGGTGCATAGCAGACCGCGTGTTTCAGACGGCCGTTTCCTGAGTTTGTTCCCGAGTCGTTTATGGAGTTGGCTCCGGAACCTCTGACTTTTGTCCTTGAATAGCGGACATTAAGGTCGATGCTGGTCCTTTTGGATGTGTTGAACTTGCTCTTGAAACTGAGGTTGTCACGGTTGTAGTTCGAGCCGGTCATTATGGCATTGTCACCGAGGTGGGCATAGCCGAGAGTCCAGTTGTAGTTCTCTCCGCTTCCGCTGATGGCGAAATCGACGCTGTAGTTGCTTCCGGTGTTTCCAAAGATCATATCGACCCAGTCGTTGGTGGCAACGCCCTTGTAGAGGTCAATGTCCTCAAAGGTACCGAAATAAGGCTCGTAACTTGTGGACAGTTTGTCGCGGAGGGCGGCAAGTTCGTACTGGAACTTCACATAGTTCTCGGCGTCCATTGGCTGGATTGCCTTTCCGTTTGCCATCATCTTGAATCCGCCGTAGGCGTTCAGTTTGACGGAGACCTTGCGGCCTTTCTCCGCGCTCTTGGTCGTCACGATGACGACTCCGTTTGCTCCGCGGCTACCGTAGATGGCTGTCGAGAAGGCATCCTTCAGGACATCGATGCTTGCGATTTCCGAAGATGAGATGTCGTTGATGGACTCTACAGGGAAACCGTCCACGATGTAGAGAGGTGAGTTGTCCTGTGTGATGGAGCCGCCACCCCTGACACGGATCTTGATGTCGGCGTCAGGGTCTCCCTCAGTGGTGACCACAGACACACCCGCCATCTTTCCGCCGAGTGCCTGGCTGACATTAGCGACAGGCTGTTCCACCAGTTTGTCGCTGCTGACTGATGAAACTGAACCGAGGAGGTCACGCCTTTTCACTACGGCATAACCAACCACGACAGTCTCTTCCAGCACATTAACATCTTCTTCAAGAGTCACTTCCAATTTTGCGCGTCCGTTTACGGAGACGATGGCGGTCTTGAGACCTATCATCGAAACCTCAAGGACTGCCTTGGAAGCGTCTTTGACCTGAATGGAGAATTCTCCTTCAAGTCCGGTGGAAACACCGTTGCTTGTGCCCTGTTCAACTACAAAGGCCCCTACAACAGGCTCTCCCGCCGAATCTTTGACTACTCCGTCAACAGTCTGGGCAAGAGCCGCGAATGAGCAGCACAGACCCAGCAACAGCGCGGAGAGTTTTCTTGCAATCGTACTCATAGAGATTGGGGTTAATTTGATGTTAATAAATTGATTATTAGATTTATATATTCTATTTTCGAATAAATCTTTCCTTATTGTAGAAGTCCGTATATACCTTCCTTGTTCCCGGCCTTGACCACTTCGCGGACAAGGTAGTGGAGGTACATCTCAAGATTTGTGTAGCGTCCCTTCGTGTCGAGCGTCTTTGCCTTCGCGTCGTCAGGATTCTTCGGGTCGAGTCCGAAAAGTGCCTCGTAGTAGTCAGGGATGCCGTCGCCGTCGCTGTCGGTTGAGGCGATTTTCTTCTGGCGGTCGGTCGCGCTGAGCATCGGCCAGGTGTAGCCGTACACTGAAGTCACGCTCACCTTCCCGTCGGTGGCCGTCACGC
>JBJEJS010000010.1:0-4848 GCA_051878235.1 Candidatus Cryptobacteroides sp. | reverse complement strand
CAAGGAGGCGATTCCGGCAGCGATTGACTATGTGGAGAAACACGGCATAGGCCACAGGAAAGTGAACTACAGGCTTCGTGACGCCATCTTCTCCCGCCAGAGATACTGGGGAGAGCCGTTCCCTATATATTATAAGGAAGGTGTCCCGCAGGCGATGCCTTTTGAAAGCCTTCCTCTGACCCTTCCTGAAATTGACCGCTTCAAGCCGACCGAGACTGGCGAGCCGCCTTTGGCAAGGGCGAAGGACTGGACTTACGGGTCCTTCCCGATAGAAACAGGCACTATGCCGGGATTCGCGGGAAGCAGCGCATATTATTTAAGGTATATGGATCCTCACAACACGGAGGCCCTTGTCGGGAAGGACAGGAACTCGTATTGGAGGAATGTGGACCTTTACATCGGAGGCACCGAACACGCGACAGGACACCTCATATATTCAAGATTCTGGAACAAGTTCCTTTATGACCTCGGATATGTCTGCGAGAAGGAGCCGTTCAAGAAACTCATCAACCAGGGAATGATCCAGGGACGCTCCAACTTCGTCTATAGGGTAGTTGGCACTAACACTTTCGTCTCCTGCGGCCTGAAGGATGCCTACGAAACGACTGAAATCCACGTGGATGTCAACATAGTCCACAACGACAGGCTCGACACGGAGGCTTTCCGCAGGTGGATGCCTGATTTCGCGGATGCGGAGTTCATTCTCGAAAACGGGGAATATGTCTGCGGATATGCAATCGAGAAGATGAGCAAGTCGATGTTCAATGTGGTCAATCCTGATATGATCTGCGACACCTACGGAGCGGACACGCTCAGGCTGTATGAGATGTTCCTCGGACCTCTCGAGCAGTCCAAACCTTGGGACACCAAGGGAATTGACGGAGTTAACCGTTTCCTCAAGAGGGTCTGGAGACTGTTCTATGACAGGGACGGGCTTATCCTGACGGACCAGAAGGCTTCTTCGGAAGAACTCAAGACCCTGCACAAACTCATAGGGAAGGTGCAGGCGGACATCGAGGCGTTCTCATTCAACACCTCGGTGAGCGCATTTATGATAGCGGTGAACGAACTCTACGAGCACGGCTGCCACAAGCGTGAGATCCTTGAGCCTCTCATCATCCTTCTCTCACCGTTCTGCCCTCATATCGCAGAGGAACTCTGGGAGGTGCTCGGCCACTCTGAAAGCATCTCCTTTGCCCGTTTCCCTGAATATGTCGAGGCATACACCATTGAGGACAACTGCACCTATGCCGTATCATTCAACGGAAAGACGAGGTTTACCCTCGACCTTCCGCGCACGATGTCAAAGGAGGATGTCGAGACCAATGTCCGTGCCCTCGGCCAGACCGCAAAATATGTGGCCGGAGGGAACATCGTGAAGGTGATTGTGGTACCGGGCAAGATCGTGAATGTGGTTGTAAAATGATTCATATATGAAAAAGTCAGATGTGTTGAAATCGGTTAAGGATTATGTCGTCCTGATCATAGGATGCCTAATCTACTGCCTCGGCTGGACTGCCTTCCTCATTCCGGGAGGCATCGCAAGCGGCGGCGGAACGGGATTGTGCACGATTCTTTTTTTCGCGACCGGCATTCCGGTGGCCTATTCGTTCTTCGTACTGAATGCCATACTCCTGATAATCGGCTTCCTCCTGCTTGGCAAGGGATTCGGTGTGAAGACCATTGTTGCAATTGTAATGTCCTCCGTTCTTTTCGATGTCCTTCCGTACCTTAATTTCGTTGTAACTTTCGACGACCGTCTCATAACTGCAATCGTAGGCGGACTGATTGAGGCATTTGGAATAGGTCTGGTCCTGATGTCGGGAGGAAGTACCGGCGGGACGGACATCGTCGCAATGGTCATCAACAAGTACTGGCCTGTCTCACCCGGGAGGGTCTATCTGCTGACCGACCTTTTCATAATCGCCTCTGTACTTCTCGTTCCGGGCAAGGACGTGAATGATATGATGTACGGATATGTGACGATGGTGACTTTCTCATTCGCAATCGACTGGGTACTGATGGGAAGCAAGTCCTCTGCACAAATCTATATCTTCTCCACAAAATACAAGGAAATATCCGACCACATCGTCCACAATATGAACAGGGGGGTGACAGCCTTGAATTCTGTCGGCGGATATTCCGGACAGGAGGGAAAAGTGCTCCTGGTCATCTGCCGGAAACAGCAGTTGCAGTCAGTTGTCAATGCCGTAAAGGAGATTGACCCTCAGGCTTTCGTCTCGGTTTCTTCTGTGAGCAATGTTTATGGGGAGGGATTTGAGGAGTTGAAGACTGGATTCAAGCGGAAAAAAGATTAGAAAAAAGAAAAAACATTAAAAAAGAGAAAAACATTTACTTAAGCCCCCTTGAAATTATGCCTCAAGGGGGCTTTTGTTATAATTTTGCAAACACGAAAACTTGTGCCTATGATTTCACAGTTGATTGTAAAATGTTTTTGTTATGTGGTTGATTCTTTTTCTCTTCTTGCACTGCTCGCTTTTCCGGTATATCTGCTGCTCCGGAAGGACAAGCGGTTTCCTGCGGGCCGGTTTCCGCAGGTCGCCTGTTCGTGGTCCTGTCTTCTCGCGCTTTCGCTCTGTGCCCTGTGCTCGTCTCCTGAATACTCGGTTTTCGTCTCCTCCTGTGCCGGTTTTGCCGTGTCTCCGCTTGTGATGGCAAAGATGCTGCCTTCCAGGCTGCCTTTTATGATTGCCGCAGGGATGGCGAGTGTCCTGGCTGTGGCAGTCAGGCTGCTTTGCCCAAGATATGTGGAACTGGGGAGTCTTGCGTGGATATTCACGCTCCTGGTGCTCGCTACGGCTGCGGTTGCCGTCCATTATGACCTGAAAGGCAGGTCGAAGGCGAATGCCCTGCCGAGGAAGATGCTTTCACGCAGCAAGAATGATGCGGAGGTCTCCCTGCTGCTGATTCTTGTGACAGCCTTCCTTGTGGCGCTTTCCTCCTCATCGGGTCCGGGAGGCAGGCCTGCGGGAATCCTTCTTTCCCCGTTGTGCCTTATGGTCCATACCGCCATATTTGTGCTCAGGTCCGTCGAAACGCTTTCAGGGAAAAGGTACCTGTACAAGGAGACTGGTCAGGACCTCTCCTGCGGCATTGTCAGCCTGTGCAGGGATTCGGCCCAGGATGATGGTGAAGACCGTTCCTATATGGAGATATATGACCGTCTTGTGAAGTATTTTGAGGAGGAGAGGCCTTATCTGAATGCGGATGTGAACATCGCCGATGTCGCGAAGAACATATTCACCAACAAGGTTTACATCTCGAAGGCTGTGAGCGCCTGCACGGGGAGGAATTTCTGCCAGTTCGTCAATTATTACAGAATAAGATACACGGTGAACCTGTTCATCTCGGATCCCACCCTGAAGGTCAGCCAGCTCGCGAGGATGTCGGGTTTCAACATCCTGCCCACCTTCAATCTCGCCTTCAGGCTTTATATGAACGAATCGCCGAGGGACTGGTGCCGCAGGTATGTCCTTGAGCACGGACTGGCCGAGGAGAAAAGCGACGGGGAACTGAAAGATGTATAATATGATGCGGGTTATTTTTGAAGATTCCTTATCTTTGCGGTCGGCAATGCCGCCTTTGAATTTTGGAGATCCCCCTGGGGATTCTGACTGGACAACAATGGAAAACGATATATTATGGCAGATGAGAAGATAATCTTTTCGATGAACGGTGTCGGCAAGATTTTGCCGCACAACAACAAGGTGATCCTCAAGGACATCTACCTCTCGTTCTTTTATGGGGCGAAGATCGGCATTATCGGTCTGAACGGCTCAGGAAAGTCAACCCTGATGAAAATCATTGCCGGTGTGGAGAAATCCTACCAGGGCGAGGTCGTGTGGGCTCCCGGTTATTCGGTGGGCTATCTGGAGCAGGAGCCTCAGATGGATCCCGCCAAGACCGTCATAGAGGTCGTCCAGGAGGGTGTCTCGGAGGTGATGGACCTTCTGAAGGAATACGAGCAGGTCAACCTGAAGTTTATGGAGCCGATGACTGACGAGCAGATGAACGACCTGATAATGAGGCAGGGCGAACTGACGGAGAAGATTGAGCATTGTGACGGCTGGGAAATCGAGTCCAAACTTGAGAGGGCTATGGATGCCCTGAACTGTCCGCCTTCCGATGCCCTTGTCTCCACCTTGAGCGGGGGAGAGCGCAGAAGGGTGGCCCTCTGCCGTCTTCTTCTCAGGCAGCCGGATGTGCTTCTGCTCGACGAGCCGACCAACCATCTTGACACGGAGAGCATCCAATGGCTGGAGGAGCATCTCAGGCAGTACAAGGGGACGGTGATTGCCGTCACCCACGACCGTTATTTCCTCGACAATGTGGCCGGGTGGATTCTTGAACTTGACAGGGGAGAGGGAATCCCGTGGAAAGGCAATTATTCCTCCTGGCTTGAGCAGAAGGCAAGGAGGCTTGAGATTGAGGAGAAACAGGAGAGCAAACGGCGCAAGACTCTCGAAAGGGAGTTGGAATGGGTCAGGATGGCTCCGAAAGCCCGTCACGCGAAGTCCAAGGCGCGTCTGGGCGCATACGAGAAACTTTCCGGCGCGGATGTGAAGGAGAAGGAGGCGAAACTTGAGATATTCATCCCTAACGGACCGCGTCTCGGAAACAAGGTGATTGAGTTCAACGATGTCTCCAAATCCTACGGGGACAAACTTCTTTTCGAGCATCTTTCATTTGTGCTCCCGCCTGCGGGCATAGTCGGTGTGATCGGTCCCAACGGTGCGGGAAAGACCACATTGTTCCGCCTGATAATGGGACTGGAGCAGGCTGACGGAGGGACAATGACGGTCGGGGAGACCGTGAAACTGGCATATG
>JBJEJS010000009.1:0-4852 GCA_051878235.1 Candidatus Cryptobacteroides sp. | reverse complement strand
TCCGGTTGGGATTCGAACCCAAGACCCACAGCTTAGAAGGCTGTTGCTCTATCCAACTGAGCTACCGGACCAATCCCGTATCAATGTGCTGAAAAACACTATTGATTGACTTTGAGCCCGCAAAGGTAGGAAAAAAAGGTCAACTATCAAAGAAATATACCGTATATTTGCACGCGGATTGTATGTGCTGAAATCAACAGAATATAGAGGTTTATGAAAAAGTTTCTTTTGATTGCCGTTTTTGCGGCTTGTGTGGCGGGACTGGTTTCCTGCGGAAGCGAGGCTCCGGATGTTGCCGGGAGATGGGATGTGGTGTCAATTGGGGACAAGGCGGTTGTGGAGTATGACCCGATGCACGGACCTGCCCTTATTTTTGACTGTGAGGCAGGACGGGTGCACGGATTCACAGGGGTTAACCTTGTGAACGGCTCCTTCACTAAGGATGGCTCCGTAATCAGTTTCGGAGAGATGGCCACGACTATGATGGCTGGTCCGCTTGAGGCTATGGAACAGGAAAGGGCTTTCCTTGAGGCGGTTGAGGCCGCTGTCAAGGTGGTGCCGGTAAAGGGCGGAATCGCCTTCAGGGATGAGAACGGCAAGGAAGTGATGCGTCTTGCCGCGCACGTGACTGACGGAGAGCCGTCATCGGACATTCGGGAATAGCCGCGCAGGCGGGGCAAACGCCCCTCGGCCCGCGAATCAGAAGGTCAGCCTGCGGTTCATTCCGAAAGGTATGTGCTTCTTCCACATTCTCTTCTCGTTGATCATCCTCGCCGCCTCCTGTCCCATTCCGAAGAAGTCGGTCGAGATTGTGGTCAGACCGTTCAGCACCACCTTGTCGACCGGGGAGTCGTTGTAGGAAATGATGAAATAGTCCTGTCCTACGGCAAGCCCGAGTTCATTCGCCTTGTCCACCAGTGCGATGAGCCCCGAGTCCAGTTGCCCGTTGAGCACAAGGAACACATCCCCCTTGCTGATTGTCCTTGGGGTGTCGTAGATGAATTCGACATTGACCCCGAACTCTGTCACGAACTTCCTGACGGAATTCTGTATGATTGGGCCGTAGAGCGAGTTCGGAAGGGTTATGACCCTCAGGTTGTTGATGTCCCTGAATTTGTCCGCCCCCTGGAGAAGCCCCTCGTAGGCATCATTGCCGAAATCCTGATATGCCGCACCGTAGTTGCCCGGAATTTCGGACAGCCACCTGTCTATCATTATCAGTTTGTGGTTTGGAATACGGCTGACTATCTTGCACGCCTTTTTCTGCGAAGCCTCGTCGAGGCTGAAATGCGGCGACACGACATAATAGTCGAATTTCCCCAGATTCTCGTTTATGAAATATTCAAAAATCTTGAGGTCCTGGTTGAAGAGCAGGATCGTGTCTTCGCTCCTGCCCGTCAGGGTGTCGTGAAAACCTCTGACTATCTCCTGTTTGTAGGTGCTGAACTTGTCGAACAGGAAAAGCACGGATATGCTGTCCTTGCACGAGCCGTCCGTCACATAGAAACCTTTTCCCTGCTGGGCCTCCAGGACGCCTTTCTCGCGCAGGATTCCGTATGCCCTTTTGACGGTTTCCTTTGAAATGTCAAGAATCTCGGCGAGTTCGTTCATTGAAGGAATCTGCTCTCCTGCTTTCAGCCTCCCGTCACGGACAGCCGAAACAATCTCGGAAACAAGTTGCTTGTACACAGCGGTCTTGCTCCCTGTGTCGATGTGGAATTGAATCATTGCCTGTAGTCTGCTTCACTTTGGTGTGGTCAAAGTTAGAAAATTTTTATCTTTTTCACAAAACAAGTGTGGTGTAGTGTGGTATATATTAAATATATTTTATATCTTTGTCGCCTGAAATATTCGGGATATGGCGAAACACATTAAAACAGAGCCGTCTTGGGTCAAATGGGAGGTGCTTCTCCTGCTTTGGATGGCTTATCTTCTGAACCAGGGGGACAGGCAGGTTTTCAACACTGTGCTGCCTTCAATCCGCGAGGCGCTGAATCTGACAGACACCTCGGTCGGACTGATTGCGACAATCTTCAACCTGTTCTATGCCTGTATGGTCCCTCTCGGAGGATGGGCCGGCGACAGATTCAGCAGGAAATGGGTCGTGACAATCTCGATTCTGTTCTGGAGCGTCGCGACGATGCTGACAGGACTCGCAAACGGGGTCTTCCTTCTGATTCTTATGCGAAGTGTCGCGACAGGGGGCGGGGAGGCTTTCTTCGGACCTGCCAATTACTCGCTTCTCGGGCAGTACCACACCCGTACAAGGGCGCGTGCGATGTCAATCCACCAGACGGCATATTATATAGGGGTGATTCTTGCGGGATGGCTTGCGGGGTGGATTGCCGACAGGTTTGATGTGATGTATCCCGGTCAGGGATGGAAATATTCGTTCATCCTTTTCGGGGCGGCGGGAATCCTCTGGGGAATCCTGATGGCGTTCCGCCTGAAGGACAAGCCTCTGACCGATGAGGAACTTGCCGCCCGCAAGGCGGACAGGCCAGGACTCCTCGACGGATTCAAGACGGTCTTCACCACCCCGACCGCCGCAATGCTGACAATCGGATTCTCGGGACTGATTTTCGTCATTACAGGATATATGACCTGGATGCCCGCATATCTTCAGGAGGAACTCGGGCAGACCCAGGCCGCTGCGGGATTCAATTCGATGTTCTGGACATATGTCGCCGCCTTAGTGGGAGTGCTCATCGCAGGGGCTTTGTCCGACCGTTTCGCCGCCTCCAACCGCAAGGCGAGGATGCTCCTTCAGGCTGCGGGCCTTGTGCTCGGCGCGCTCCCTCTGTTCGTGATAGGGCGGAGTTCCGTCATCTGGGTGCTTTACCTGTGCTTTGCCCTCTGGGGCTTCTTCAGGGCGTTTTTTGACGCGAACACATACGCGGTCCTCTACGATGTCACCCCTGAGCACCTGCACGCCTCCTGCTCCAGCGCGATGATCACCACAGGATTTGCTGTGGGCGCGCTCGCGCCTGTGATACTCGGGGCGATGAAGCAGAGTCTCGGGAGCCTTCAGGCGACTTTCCCCGTCCTGGGAGTGATCTGGCTCGTTTGCGGGGTGATGATGGCGGCGGTAAGTTTCACCAGATACCAGAAGGATTATGACCGCCTGAGGCGGACTGTAAGATAGGAGATGAAGGAAATATAGCAATGGAAAGAAAATATAAGACAAGGAAGCCTAAGGCCGGTCTTCTGCTTGTGGCCTCTCCCCGTTTCAGGAATCTCTCCGGGCCGAAAAGAGGTTCGTATGCCGAAAAGAAGGATGCAGTCTCCGGACAGATAGTCTCCTCCCTTGATTTCCTCGATGTCGAGTTTCCTGGCATCGTTTACGAGAGGGAGGACGCCTGCAGGGCGATGGATTTGTTCTACAATGCCAAAGTTGACTTCATAATAGCCGAGTTCCTTTCCTGGAGCGAGGATTTCGCGTGGGTGCGCTTCCTGCGCGACTGTCCGCCCATCCCGATGATTTTCGTCAATGTGGCGAAGGACAGGATGGCTTTCGAGACGACCCTCGATGAGGATGACTTTATCGAATATCTGTGCAGCGGCACCCTTGTGGGGTCCCTTGAGGCTTCAGGCTCGCTCTGCCGTGTCCCCCGCAACGGGGTCAAGGTCGTGATGGGCACAAGGGAGCAGGTCAACGGCAGGATCAGGGCCTTCTCCCGCGCCGCGCTTGCCCGCACCGTCCTTCGCAACGCCAACCTCGGGCTTATGGCGAATATGAACGAGGCGATGTGGTCCACATATATCGACAATTATGACCTTTTCACCAAAATCGGCCCCGAAATCCGCTATCTCCCTTATTCCGATTATAAGGAGTTCATCGACAATCTTTCCGATGCTGAGGTGGAGGAGTATGCCTCGGAACTGACCTCCCGCTACAGGATGATGGAGGATGTGGAACGGGACAAGTTCATCGGCTGCGTGAAGGCGTCCCTTGCCCTGAAGAATATGGCCCGTGACAACGACATAGACATAATGGTATATAATGACATCGACAGGGCGACCTTCAAGGTGAGCGGGTGCAGGGCAGGGTTTTACCACGACTGGTTCAACAGGAATATGAGCGTGCTTGTCCCTGAGGCTGATATGGGGGCGGGACTTGCCACATTCGTCCTGAAACTCATCTCTGGAGGTCACGTGAACTTCATCGAGCCTTTCCACATAGAGGATGATTTCGGGACATTTGCAGGAGGCCACGCGGGTCCGAATGACCACAATGACCCTGCCTGGCAGAAGAATGTCCTGATAGCGAAGGATGTGCGTTTCGCAAAGACGGACTGGAAATATGCGGGTGCGCCTTTCGGGTGGTACCGCATCAGTCCCGGTATGAAGACCATAACGGGCATCTATGAGCAGGACGGGAAATACAAGATGGTCTGCTTCCAGGCGGAATCCCTTGCGGGGGAGCATATACTTGCGACCTATTCCCACTCCGTCTTCAGGCCTGTCCTTCCTGTCAAGGAACTCTTTGAGAGGCTTCTGAAAATAGGTGTCACCCAGCATTATGCCGTCGTTGACGGTGACTGGAGGGAGGAGCTTTCCGACTTCGCCGAAATTATGGGTTTTGAGTTTTATGACATATAATGAGTCTTACAATATATAATATATAGGGTATATGAGCTTTATGTACAATCCCTTTCCGTTCGATGACCCAAGACCGGTCAACCGTCCGGAATTGTCAGAAAATACGATAAGGGAAATCACGGCCGGAGGCACTTCGGCGGTGGCGAAGAAATTCGCCGCCGGAATAATCCCGCAGGCAGGCGACGCGAATGTGATTGTCGCCTTTGACGGCTATACCACGGCGGACTGGAGCCTGTTCCTGAATCTTCTT
>JBJEJS010000008.1:0-4853 GCA_051878235.1 Candidatus Cryptobacteroides sp. | reverse complement strand
AATCCCCTGTCGTTAGGCAGGTTCGGTGACTGAAGACCGAGATGCCATTTCCCGATTGCCGCCGTCTTGTAACCTGCTTTGGACAGCATTTGAGGGAGAAGAATTGCATCAGGTGTCAGATAACCGTGGGTGTAATTCGTTCCTCTTATCACACCTGGTACGCCGACCATTATCGGATAGCGTCCTGTCAGTAGCCCGGCTCTGGAAGGGGAAGAGACGTTGCTGCTCGCGTGAAACTGGTCGAGACGGATACCTCCTTCAAACAATCTGTCAATGTTCGGTGTCCTGAGGTCTTCCGAACCCTGGCAGGACAGGTCTCCCCATCCCTGATCATCGGTCAGAATCAGTAGAATGTTGGGTTTGGTCTTGTCCGCGGGAGCGGCAGCCTGTATGTCCTTCGCACCAATTGCCGCCATAACTCCCAGAGTCATCAGTATTTCTTGTTTCATAATCATTTTCCTTCAATTAAATCGCAGATTCTGTCGAATTCATCTTCATCAAGTTCTGGAATGACGAATTTGTTTCCGGTGAGTTCCGAGGCCTTGCGTATTGCTCCATACCAGGGAATGTTTTTTGGACCGGGACTGCGCTTGCAGTATTCCCTCCTGAGCGCACGGAACAAGATGTCGTCGTGCAGATATTTGTTCAGTTCATCCCTGCATTCTAGGACATAGTCCATTCCTGTTTCCGTGCGGAGGCTTGCCGGATTGTATTTCCCGTTCCAGTCCCAGCCGCTGAGATAAAAGTACAAGGCAGATTTGACAAATGCTTCACTTCTGTTAATCAGAACTTTGTGGACGTAGGCATTGGCAATGAGGTCCTTTAGGATTCTGTGACTGTCCTGAGGAGCTGATTCTCGGGCTTTCTCCACTGCATCAATCGCATCGTCAGCTTTGCGCTGCATCAGTTCGATTGCTTCGTATGGAGTAAGCCTGCCTTCTTCCTTCCATTGCTTTCTGGCATTCTCCAGGGCTTCCTCTCCGCATCTTGCCGCTTTGACGTATTCCGGCACGCCGACTATGTCCTGACGTATGAATCCCATCCTGCCCGGAGCTTCCGGATTGTCAAAGAACATCCAGTATTCCTGGGGGCATATTCCTGTGGCGGTAATCCCGTCTCCGCGCCAGAACCAGGACGGCAGCAACTTGATGTATGTCGCCTGGGCGTCGTTCACGTCTTCCATCGAGCGGAGCAGCGGTTTTGAAGCCTTCCCGAAATACGGTTTCAGGAATTTCTCAGCATCAGCTTCCGTGAACGGCTTGGCGTACATCGCTTTTGAAGTGTGTGTCTGGTACAGCTTTTTTACCGGGTTGTCGGGAATGTCTCCACGATTGATGTAGTCAAGGCTCAAAAAACCGGCGAATCCTGCATCATATAAATTCCGGAACATTGTGTTTATGTGCTCCACACTGTAATAATACAACGGGTACGGCCATTCGGCATCATACATATGGATTGCCAGCGTGACGTCAAATCCCTTGTCAACAAGGTCTTTTGCCCAGGGAGGATAGTTGATGACCGGCTGGTCGTAACCGCCGTATTTGATTTCGAGGATTGTGTTCGGACGCTGGCTGATTCTCTCAAGATCCTTAGGTCTGACATACCAGTCCCTTATGCTCAATACAAAATCATCACCTCTTTTCCGTTTCAACATTTCATATTGGGCCTCGACCCATTCCAGGAAATCTTCTCCGGTTGCATCCAGGTCACGGCAATCTTCCCACCGTTTCCATTCATTCTTGCGGACCATATCCAGATCAAATGTCCAGGAGCATTCAGAATAGTTGTTGGAGAAACCGTCGATTTCCGGGAGAAGGTCCAGTACCTGTTCTGTCGAATACAGGAAGAAATCCCTGTATGTCCTGTTTCTCCATTGCATATGTGGAGCCACCCAAGGAGATTTTCCCTCCATTGAATTTGTATAATGCTTGTTCCAGTGTGCAACACTCAGCAGGCGGTCAAACATTCCGTCCGGATTCAGTCCCTGCTGGTGTGCCTTCCAGAAATTTATTGGAGCATAATTTGAATTGGAACGTACGAGTATGTGCTTGATCCCGTTCTTCTTCAAATAGCTGAGGTGACTTCTTAATGTCGTGAGTTGTTCCCTGACCTTTTCTGCGGGAAATTGAGCTGCCTCTGGATACGGTGTCTTGCTGTAATCCAGAATTTCCATAGGCAGGAATTCAAACGGACCGATTACCACCGTATTGTAGCCGTCGTCAATAATCTGGTCACAAAGATTCCTGACCAGTTCAAAACTTTTTGCGGACGGATCCACCCATTTCCCCTTCATCACCTGGGCAATCTTGTACTCCATCGTGCCGGCCCTTTCTGCTCCGAATGTCTGGAAAAGACTTGCTGCCAGCAGGAATGCGGCTGCCACATATTTCATCAGATGTGCCATTTCAATTCTTGTTCTTTTTAGGTTTCGGAAGTGGTGTGACTTTGTACATTACCACATCGTGTCCCGGTATGGTGAGTTTTTTAAGTGATTCTGTCGTTCCTTCCTCCTTGTGAGTCCAGATATTGTATATCTTGAA
Organism: Candidatus Cryptobacteroides sp.; assembly: GCA_051878235.1. Lineage (GTDB taxonomy): Bacteria > Bacteroidota > Bacteroidia > Bacteroidales > UBA932 > Cryptobacteroides. The sequence goes on along the minus strand of JBJEJS010000008.1, from coordinate 2,313 downwards.
AGCTCCTTTGTTGAAATTCACCTCTTTCCCGGATACCTCGTCGGACAATTTGTAATCGTTCCAGTGCAAAAGAAATTTGCGCGGTTCCGTAGAACGGTTCAGAAGGCAAACGGCCCATTCGTTGTTTACCAGAGGCTTGAACCATACCTGGACATCATCCTGTTCGTAGGCAAGAAAACACTGTACTCCGAGTGAGTCCTGATCAATGGCTATGGCATCCTTGTTCATAATGATTTCCCTGGTTTCCCTGGACATTTTGCGGATGTCGTTGCCCAATATGAGCGGCGCAGCCATCATACACCACATTGAGAAATGCGCCCTGTCCTGATTGACGGTGAACCCGTTCCCCACTTCGAGCATATCCGGGTCATTCCAATGCCCCGGTCCGGATGCTGCACGGCCTTGTGTGTTCAAATCTATGATTGGAAGCACTCCCGTTGTGTTGAATCCCCCTCCGTGGTATTGTATGCCGTCAAAATGAAGCCCAATGTCTCCTGTGGTACGCCACAGATGCCCTGTGTCTTCCGCCCAGGTCCACGGACGGCTTTTCCCCCATTCGCACATACTGAACACTATTGGACGTCCAGCCTGGTAAAGAGCGTCACGCATAGTGGCGTAGGCGGTCTTGGGATCAACTCCCTTGGTGTTGCACCAGTCATATTTGAGATAATCAACTTCCCATCTGGCATAGGTGATTGCGTCCTGGTATTCGTGCCCTCTTCCTCCAGGAAGTCCGCCGCAAGTTTTGCATCCGGCATCGGAATAAAGTCCAAGCTTCAGCCCTTTGCCGTGCACATAGTCGGCAAGTGCCTTGATTCCAGAAGGAAATCTTTCCGCATCTGCGTGGATGAAACCATTGAAATCTCGCTCTTTTGCCTGCCAGTTGTCATCCAGGTTAAGATAAACATATCCTACATCGCGCAGCCCGCTCTCCACCATTGCATCTGCGATTTCAATGATGTCTTTTTCATTGATGTGCATACCGAAGCAATTCCAGCTGCTCCAGCCCATCGGAGGTGTGAGAGCCAGCCCGTCGAATTTCTGTGCAGCCGCATCAAACCAGACGATCGGGAAGATTAACAGAGGTAAAAGAAATCTGAATTTCATAATACTATTATTTGTGGTTAATATCGGAAGCAAAGATATTTCTTTTCGATATAATAGATGTTTGAAAAAATTTCTATTACGTATATAATAGTCCATACCTGATTTTTGTGCCGTTTGAAATAGTCGCTATTTTGTTTGATATTTTCTTAAACCTCCAAAATGAAGTTTCATACTTTTAATAATAATATACCTTTACTTAAAATTAATCACGCACACAATACACATAAAGCTAAATACTGATGAAAAAATTTATTGTCTTGCTGCTGCTTGCAGTAGTTTTCAACGGATGCTCCAGCACTGAACTGTTCAATCTTGAAGAACGGAAAACTGATGCTGCGGCATTGACTCTGAATCACAAGAAACTTGAGAATCTGATAACCGGTGAAAGCAGACGTCTTGTTGCCACTTTCACCCCGGCGGAAGTGTCAGACAGGACTGTCATCTGGACAAGTACAGATGAAGAAGTCGTCACTGTCGATCCTGAAGGATGTCTCCGCGCCACCGGACTTGGAGAAGCCAAAATAATCGTCACCAGTCCGACATTCAAGAGCGTCTCGGATTCATGTGATGTCAGTGTGACCTCCACATCCGGAATAAGGGTGACAGATATGAGCACTGAGAATGCGGTTGACGGTTCTTTGACTTTCTTCAAGCGCAAATCGTATGAATACACCTATTTTATAAAGGTATATAATTCATTTGACGAGCGGGTCGAGGTAAGTGTCGGTGATGAATCTCGGGAACTGCTCTCAATTGAGCAGAAACTTATTGGAGAAGTCCCGGGCTTTGTCGTCAGTACAAAGGAGATGGAAGGAGAAGGAACGATTGTGGTCCGTTCCGTGAGCCAGCCGGAAATATGCAAGGAAATACCGTTCAAGGTAGTAACTCCTCACGTGGATGAATTGTATGTCGCCTATGATGATGAGAACAATGACGGTGTGCGCACATTGCTGACAGGACGCAATGTAGAGGCCACACTGACGGTGGGACGTTCACAGAAAGTGGGTGTCACCTTCAAAACCGACATTGAAGGGGTGGATGTCCCTGAAAATTCCGAGGTTAATGTCACCTCAGAAAATGCCCAAGTCACATTGGGAAATGTAGCCTATAATCCTGACGGCACAATTGTCTTCGAGGTGACTGCTTCTGAGGGTGCTTATGAGGGAGAAAGGGTTTCGGTAAAAGTGACCTCTGCTGATAATCCAA
>JBJEJS010000007.1:0-4871 GCA_051878235.1 Candidatus Cryptobacteroides sp. | reverse complement strand
CACCATCAGTGAGGATGCCCAGACCATAACGATACCTTGGTATGGCATCTACAATCCTTCAAGGGGCACTTTTGAACAGTTGTACAGCGGCCCGATCACCTTGACTGCCAATTAAGGATTTCCAAAATTCCTGACAAATGCAAAAGACTATGAATAAAAGAATATTGATATTCGCGGCTTCCGTTCCGCTTGTCTTACTCCCGGCTTGCCGTGACAATCTTTCAGAGCCTGTTCCCGGCGGGCAGGTGAAGGAGGAATGTCTTGACGACTTCTGTATTCCGGGCATATCCAACATCGAGGTCACGGAGGAGATGTCCGATATGCTCCTCTCCAACCTTGACGGAAACGGATGTGTCGTGCTCACGAAGGCTTTCCCTGACGGGATAGGCTTTGAGGGGGTCACCTCAATACGCCCTTGCTTCAACATCGGCGGACCATACGAGAGGATGCAGAGGGAGCACGGTCTCCATCTCTGGTTCGAGGTGGGTTTTGACAGCCAGGTTCCGGTGACCAAGGCCGCCGAGGACTTCGCCGCCATCCCTTGGGTCTCTTTTGCGGAGCCTGCCTACAGGATTTCCCAGAAGTCAGTCCAGATGAACGACCCTCTCTACAGCAGCCAGTGGCATTACTACAATCACGGCCAGTACGGCTTCCGCGAGGGAATAGACATCGGCCTCCAGAACGCCTGGGATGATTACGGGGTATATGGCTCGGACGAGATTATAGTCGCCATAATTGACAGCGGTGTCCAGTGCAGCCATGAGGACCTTGCAGCAAACATCTGGGTCAACAATGGCGAGATTCCCGGCAACGGTATCGATGACGACGGGAACGGCTACATAGACGATGTGAACGGCTTCAACTTTGTCGCCGGGTCAGGAGAGATTTACCCTGTGGACCACGGGACCCACGTGGCCGGTACTGTGGCGGCGGTGAACAACAATGGCATCGGAGTGTGCGGAGTGGCCGGAGGAAAGTATCCTGAGACACCTGGCGTGAAGATGATGTCAGTCCAGATTGTTGATCCGAGGTATCCGAACAACGGATATGATGTGGGCAAGGTTTTCCAGTATGCGGCCGAGAACGGGGCTGTGATCGCCCAGAACAGTTGGGGATATGACGCTTCTCAGCATGTCACGGAAATGCCTGAACTGCCTAAGAGGGCAATCAATTACTTCATTGCCGCAGCGGGCTGCGGACCAGACGGGAAGCAGAACGGACCGATGAAAGGCGGACTCGTGATTTTTGCTGCGGGCAATGACAATGTGGACCTTGCCTATCCTGCCAAATATGAGCCTGTAATTGCCGTTGCCGCCGTCGGACCTTACGGTGAGAAGGCCTCATATTCCAATTATGGTGACTGGGTGGATGTCTGCGCTCCCGGCGGAGAGCAGACCTATCCCAACGGAGGCATATATTCCTCAATCCCGACGAACACCTACACCGCATTCCAGGGCACATCAATGGCGTGTCCTCACGTCTCCGGCGTGGCGGCTCTCGTGCTCTGCGCCGCAAAGGCTCCGGGCTACACCTGCGAGGACCTGAAGCGTGCCGTCCTGATGGGTGTGGACGACTCGATATATGAATACAATCCGAAACATCAGGGACTTCTCGGGAAAGGCCTCTCAAGGGCTGACCTTGCCCTGTCAACCCTGAATCTTGAGGCTCCGCACCCTGTCTATGACTATGTGGTGGTCTCCAGGTCCAACTCTCTGGTTTTCCGCGCCACCGTCCCTACCGATGACGGGGGCACTGCCTATGCGAGATATTTCAATGTCTATTACAGCAAGACTCCTTTTGACGAGTCTTCAAAGGACAAGGTCGCTAAGGTCCAGTTCGATGTGAGGAACCTTGAGGAGATTGACGGCAAGAGGCGTTTTGTGATCAAGGGACTTGAGTTCGAGACGATTTATTATTGCGCCGTGACGGCATCCGACTTCGCCCAGAACGAGTCCGCATTCTCTTCCGTCCAGTCGGTGACGACAGGCTCCAACACTCCTCCTGAGGTGAGATGCTCCGTCGAGGGCAAGCCTGAGTACAAGTCCTGGGAGAAGGTCAATGTGGAATTCGAGGCGTATGACAATGACGAACACGATGTTGTGATGGTACTTGAGCAGTCCTTGCCTTGCCTCAAATTCTCCTATGACGCGGAGACTCTCAAAGGCACTCTGACCATCAATGCGATGGAGGCGTCCGAAGGGGAGAATTCCTGCGTGCTGAGGGTGTCGGACGAATATGGCGCTGTAGGCAGGTACACTTTCAGGTTCACGGTCCTTCCTAATTCCGCCCCTGAGATTGTCAAGGAAATAGAGCCTTTCGCGGTGAACGGGGCCGGAGGAGAGTACAGGCTGTCAATCACGGATTTTGTCAATGACCCTGATGCCGAGCCTTTGTATGTGACTCCGACCGTGGCTGACAGGAATGTCCTCTCCGTAAGTTATTCGGATGGGGTCCTGACTTTCACGGGAAGATCCTCCGGGGTGACGAAAGTGCGTCTGGATGTCTCTGACGCAAAGGGAGAGAGCGTGCGTTTCGAGTTCGAGGTGCTTGTCCGTTCAGGCTCGAACCCGTTGGATATATATCCAAATCCTGCGGTTGACTTCATCAACATCAGGGCTTCCGTCCAGGATGTCTATTCCGTCCGGATCTATTCTGCCTCCGGCGCGCTGGTGTACTCTGCGGACGGGGTGTCCCTCTCGGATTCCTCCCCGTTGAGGGTTGACCTGACAAATGCCGCTCCGGGGATTTACACCCTTGTCCTGGAGTCGGAGACGGCGCAGTACAGGAGCACATTCACAAAATATTAGCAGATTATGAACTACAGAAAGATATTACTGACGGCACTCCTGCCGCTTTCACTCTCGACCGCATCCCTGGCGCAGCAGGTCGCTTCCTCCGCCTCAATGCCCTTCCTGTCGATAAATCCCGATGCCGTGTCTTCGGCTATGGGAGGGACATACCAGGGAGGTGCATATTCCCATTTCGGGGCACCTGCCCAGGCTTCGCTCCTTGAGGGAAGTTTTGCCGCCTCTGTCTCATACGGCTATTTCCAGCCGACTATGACAAAGTCGCACAATGTCTCCGCATCAGCGGTATATAAGATTGATTCGAGGTTTGCCGTGACGGCTGGCTTTCTTGAGAACATCGGGAAACGCTATGATGTGACGAGCGGGTCCGGCTATGTCATCGGGACCTATCTCCCTTCTGATATGAGGATAGGGGCGGGCTTCTGCTGGACCATTATGGAGAACCTTTCGGCGGGCATCACCCTCAATTATGCCCAGAGCAGCCCTTTCCCGAGGATTGACGGGGACAAGACTGTGCAGAGGACAGGTTTTGCGGACATACAGGTGCGCTACGCCCCGCTTTCCTGGCTCGGCGTCTCCGTTTCCGGAACCAATCTCGGAATCCCTGTCAAATCTGCCTCAGGCAAGTCATATCTCCTTCCGATGCAGGCGAGGGTCTCTGCTGATGCCGGCAAGGAGTTCGGGGCACATTCTGTCAGGGGGACTCTTGATGCAGGCGTATATTTCACCCCTGCGGCGTTCAATGGCGGAATCGGAGCCGAATACGGCTATGACGGGCATTATTTCATCCGTCTCGGAGGTCATTATTGCGGAAAGGAAGTGGGGATTCCTCCGTTCTTCTCCCTCGGCTTCGGCCTGAAATTCGCGGGCTTCAGTTTCAACGCCTCGTGGAATTATGCTTCCGGTCCGATGAAGAACACATTCGCCGTAGGCGCAGGTTATTCGTTTTAAGAAATATAAAAAATCATATATATGAATAAGTCAGTCAACAATAAGATTTATGCCGCCCTCGCGGCAATCTCCATTTTCGCCGCGTGTACGGATGACGGTCAGAAGAATGGAGAGCCTGCTGCGGCTCCTGAAGTGAGTTTCGGCAGTTTTGAGTTGAAATCCAACAAATTGTCATTCGAAGTGGTCTCCCGGAATGCCATTGCGGCGACATATCTTGTGGTGAACGATGCGGTTCATCCTGATGCCTATTCTGCCGAGGATGCATTTGCGGACGGCGTCGAGGTTGATGCCAACACGACCGCCAGTGTTTCCCTGAACCTTGAATGGGACTGTTCCTATACCATTTATGTGGCGGCCGCCTCTATTGACGGACAATGTGTTTCAGCAAGCCGGAAGGTCTCTCTGACAAACGAGAATTACTATGACCTTGGAGACCCTGCGAACACCTATATAGTGTCCGAGGCGGGCTTCTATGGCTTCAAGACGAAGAAGGTTGACGGCAGTCTGATTACTGTCGTGAGTGTGGACTGGCTCTGGGCAACAGGTGAGGAGCCATACGCCAAGGAGCAGACCGTGATTTCCGATGTCGCCCTCACCACGGATGAGAACGGTGTCGGAGTGGTGACATTCAGGACCACCGGTACGGAAGGAAATGCAGTCATCGTCGGATTTGACTCTATGGGAGAAATCACCTGGTCCTGGCTGATCTGGTGCACGGACCGCCCTCAGACCAAGCAGATCAACGAGACCACATATTTCCTGGACCGTGCAATCGGAGCCACCGCCGCCACACAGGAGGAGGGGACAAAGGCCTGGCACGTGATAATGTACCAGTTCGGCCGTCTGTCTCCGTTCTTCTCCGGTTACGAGGACGAGTGGAACGGACAGGAGTTTGACCAGGCAAAGAAATGGACTGTCGTGAATCCTCAACTTGCCGCAGGCTTCTACTGGACTGTGGACAATGGTCAGAAGGCCACCCAGCACGAGGCTGACAAGCATCCTATGACCTTCTATACGGGCAATGACAACAAGAAGGACGGTATATGGTTCAGCGGAGTATGGGATTATCCTTTCCTTTATTCGTGGTATGGAATCAAACAGGAAGACGGCGAA
>JBJEJS010000006.1:0-4945 GCA_051878235.1 Candidatus Cryptobacteroides sp. | reverse complement strand
TGTCGAATATTCTGCAAGTTCCATTTTTCCTGAAGTTTATTAATAAGTTCGGGATCAACAGCATTAATTGACAAACATTGTGGCAAAATGGTATTGCCCTGCATACTTAACACGTATGCAGGATTATCTTTATCTTCTTCTATAATCTTCCCGTTTGCATCGGTAAGGACACTTACCTTACTTTGGACACAATCCACAATAGCATCAATAAAATTAACCCTATCTTCAAGAAGTAGTTTTTTTCTTGCTATAGATTGTATGTCATTCACCTCCTTACCTAACTCACTCAAAACATAATCAGACAAATATCTATTAGATGAAAATACTTTCTGATCAATAGAAATCAGATGGTTACTTAACGATGTGTCTTGATATATTTCCGGATTTATCCCTAAAAGCCATGTGGCTAATTTATCACCAAGTCTAATTGTAGAATCAATAGAAGAGAATGTAGAGTTAACCCTAGGTAGAATCTTTGCGCTTTTCAGATTCGTTTTTATTGAATCTGCCAATGAGAATAGCATTTCCGTTTTTATATCATCAAACGTAAAATTCAAAATATTAAATGGAGCCCAGTTATCTTTATTCAGCAAATTATATTTGACCATATTTTCGGATAACATAACAGCGACTTCTCCAAGTTTCTTCAACACAATCTTATTCTGTTCCGAATTGACCAAATGATTCCTGGATGCATTTAATTCAAACGTTCCATGATAAATCGCAGGAACAGTCAATCGAACTTGGGTTGGAAAATATGAATACAGATAATGTTCATGATTAAAAACCGTCATAGCATAAGCGACCCCAACCTCGAATGATCTATCATCGGACTGATATTTGCTTACCGCAAAACATATATTTTTATCATTATCACTAATTATAATCTTTTCAAAGCCATTATTTATTAACTCTATACCAATTTTCTTAATAATACGTTTTTGGCCTTTGTTATTTATCTCAATTCTATTTATGTGTTTCAGAAACAATAAAACAGAGCAAGGAAGAGATGACAATTTAGAATCTATGTCAGAAACCACTGATTGCTCTTTGCAGATGACCTCCACGTCAGTGGTACAAGCTCCATCGATGTCAAAACAATCTTGTTTTGTTATATTATCATCTTCTATTTTCGGAATGGACAATATGGGTAACGGCAAATTATTAGAACGCTCTTTTTCAAAATCACTTATAGCCTCCAGTGTTAATTGTCCCGTTTTAAGACCATCCTCTTTTATTCTTTCCCACTCTCTTTTAGCTATGTCTTCACTAAAGGAGCATTTAACTCCATTGGAATGTATAGAGATCTCATCACTCCAATTCAACAAAGAACGGAAACCTAGACCTTTATTTCCAATTGGCCTCACAGCCACATTTCTATATGATTCTTTTCTTTTTGTTGAAAGAAAAGAGCGCACTATTGATAAAAGTCCCCCTTCGGTAAAAGGATGGTTTCCCCAATTCTTTATATGAAAATGATTGTCATCGGTTAAAATCAATTCAATTTTAGGAGAACCTTCATCATCCGCATTCTGAATCATTTCATACAATTCTCGTCCTGAATACTCCTGTTTCATATCCAGTTCAATTCTTTTGTCTTGACGGATGCGTGAACTATCAAATGACAATTGAGAAAGATATTCTCTTTTATTTATCATTAAACAATCACTATCTTTCGTTAAATTTATATTCATGTTTTCGTCCTCTTTTACTTTTAACATTCTGTTCATTCAACACATCATCAAGAGTCTGATACTGCTTTTGAGCAAAAAGAGCATTAGATTCAGAAAGTGCATTCAAAGCAAATCCGACTTGAAGCAAACCTCTCAATGAGATTTCTCAGGTCTACTCAAATCTGCGGTAAGTGGTAAAATTAACTCCGGCTCTTGCAGCCAATCCCTCTTGAGTCAAGTCCAGTTCTAATCCTCTCCTTCACTCTTGCCGCAATCAGCAAAGAGACATTCTATGGAGAAGGAAGATTAAGTGATATCATATTATTTTTTCAGATAACACCAATGATCAAACAATCTATTATTCGATACAAAAATAATAAATTATCCACATGCTCCATTCATTTACGGCAAATGACTTTGCTCGTTCCCCCAAAAATTATGTTCCCAACTTTGATTCCATTTCTATCCCACAACAAAATATTAATTATGAAATATGAAAAATTTCATATATTTACGAAATATTAAATATTCCGTAAACCTAATGGAACAGAAAAAGACTACTTCCCTCCCCTGCATAGGACTTATGGTCCTTGCAGCCGTATTTACGCTCGTATCCTGCAACACACAGACTCAGGACGGGGCTGAGATCCAGGAACCTCCAAAGAACATATGCCCTCCTGAAGAAGAGCCTGCGCCTTGCGGCCCTCTCCCTTCGGAGAGGCAGCTTGAGTTGATGGATATGGAGGCATACGCATTCCTTCATTATTCCCTCAACACTTACACGGATCAGGAATGGGGGTACGGGAATGAATCCCTGACACTTTTCAATCCGGAAGGACTGGATGCGGGACAGTGGGCAAGGACCTGTAAGGAGGCCGGTCTGAAGGGTATAATCTTTACGGCGAAACACCACGGGGGATTCTGTATGTGGCCATCGGAATATACGGAATATTCCGTCAAGAACACCCCTTGGAAGGGTGGGAAAGGAGATGTGGTCGCGGAACTGGCCGAAGCCTGCCGCAAGGAAGGGCTGAAGTTTGCCGTCTATCTCTCGCCTTGGGACAGGAACCACGCAGACTATGCCCGTGCCGAATATGTCACATATTTCAGAAATCAGCTTACTGAACTCCTTACAAATTACGGGGATATTTTTGAGGTATGGTTTGACGGCGCAAACGGAGGAAACGGATGGTACGGAGGTGCCGATGAGATACGCACAATCCCTTCAGGATATTACGGATGGGACCAGACATTCGCACTCGTCAGGAGCCTTCAGAAGGATATCTGCATCTGGGGAAGCCCGGAATTCCTGCCTGACTTGACCTGGTGCGGGAATGAAGCCGGCTATGTCGAGTATCCACAATGGTCTATCAAAAACCCGACCTCACCTTCAACCTATTACCGCTATCACGGAAAGGAGGACGGGACAGAGTGGATAATCTCTGAATCAGACGTTTCCATCCGCCCCGGATGGTTCTACCACACCTATGAGGACAGCAAGGTCAAGACTCTTGAGAAACTGATGGACATCTACTACAAGACCGTCGGCCGTAACGGGACACTCCTGCTCAACTTCCCTATCACCAAGGAAGGGCTGATCCACAAAACAGACAGCACCAGAGGATCCGAATTCCGCCAGATGGTTGAGAGCATATTCAGCAATAACCTCGCAAAAGGCGCGAAGGTCAGTGCCACTAATGTCAGGGACAAGGCCGCCTGGTTTGCCCCCGAGAATGTAATCGACAATTACAGGGACACTTACTGGGCAACTGACGAAGGCGTCAATCTGGCAACCCTCACCCTTGAATTCGATGAGCCGGTCACATTCAACCGCTTTATGGTTGAGGAATATGTCAAATTGGGGCAACGGGTGAAAGACTTCACGCTTGTGGCGCTTGTCGACGGCGAATGGGTCGAACTGAAAGACTCGCTGTCAGAGCCTGAGGACGGAACACAGACCATCGGAAGGAAAAGGATAGTATGTTTTCCGGAGGTCACCGCCACGACACTCCAGTTCATCATACTTGACAGCAAGGATTCCCCGCTTATTTCCAATATGGGGATATATTATGCGCCGCAGATTTGAGGCTGACGGTGCCAATGCGAAGAATCTAATAGACCGCAACAGCATACTCCCCTTCCGGCCCCGGACAAGTAAGCACCTCAAGCGCATCTTTGAGGCGTTCCTGAAGGGCTGACGGCTTGGCAGAATATATGACCGACAGGCGGTGAAGTCCGTCTTCGCGGGGATGGGCGTGTGCAAAATGACGATCATAATAGCGGCGTGCAAGAAGCCCCATCGTCATACGGACATTGATTTCAACGCAGGGATTAAGCAAATATGAGACACCTGACCTGCACACGAACATATCCACTCCGAGAAAGCCCCGGTAAGAGCCGCAGAATCTGTCGGACAAAAATGATTCAAGGGAAAGTTTGACATCATCAAACACATTTAGGGATATGTAACCGGAAATGACATCACGAATATGCCCGTCCGAGGCGAGGACGGAGGCGGTATAGGCTCCATTGCAGGTCTCGAACAGGGAATAACCCTCAAATGTCAAGGAAGGACAGGATGCAGTACCGCTGACCTTATACAGAAGCGCGAAGTCCAGCACCACATCTTCACGGCTCTCACCGATAATGCAGCCTTGCTTCGCGAAGACATTCCGACACCAGCCCTCGTCATTTGACGACAGCAATCCGTCAGAAATCCACCTGAGTCCCTTGCCGCTTCCTGACCAGGGCGCTTTCAGCACAGCACGTTCCTGCCTTGCCAGAAAGGCGTTCACCTGCGCCAAAGACTTCAACTCTACTGGAACGGGCGGCGCGGAAAGCGTAGGACACTTGTGAAGAAAGGCGTTACATTCAAGCGCCACACGCCTATGTGACAGTTCACGGATGCCCTCCAAACAGGCATCATAAGGCAACAGCGATTCATCAACACCTTCTCTCAACAGTCTTGTCTTCAGCACCTTATCCCATCCCCAAGCGATTACGCCAGCCCCGGACTCATCATCATCCATAAAACGCATAATCCCCGCGCAGTCCCTTCCGAAACGCAATGAAGACTCAGGAGGCGAGAAATTCGCATCCCCGTTTGCCAGACAGATATCGTGTTCGGGATTAAAACAGTACATAACCTGATTTGCAAGGACCAAAAGCGCAAAAGCGCCGTCTTTCGGGAAGCAAAGGTAATATTATTATGAAACTAATGAAATATGATTGAAAAGACAAATCCAAACCCGCCCAAAATTCACAATTATGCA
>JBJEJS010000005.1:0-4952 GCA_051878235.1 Candidatus Cryptobacteroides sp. | reverse complement strand
CCTCTTGCCTTCCTTCATCAGTTTCCCGATTTGGGCGGCGTTCCTGTTCTGCTGTGCGAGGCAGGAGTCGAGCCCGCTCTGGAGCGTCCTCCTGAGCGTGTCGAGCTCATTTATCCTTGTGACAATTTCGCGTGCGTCAAAGTTCTTGACTGCGAGTTTCTTGATTACTCCCTCCGGATTCTCACGGAGCAACTTGAGTGTCAACATAATTTATATTGTTTTATATTCCTTTATACATATATATAAAAAAGGGCTATGACTCACCCGAGTACAGCCCTTTTGTAAAACTGTGGGTATTCCCCGAGCCTTAGTTCTCAAAAGGAATTACCGAGACGAAAGACTTGCCTTCTGCCTTCTTGCAGAAAGAAACTTTTCCGTCAATCAAAGCATAAAGAGTATGGTCTTTGCCCATTCCGACATTCAGTCCAGGATTGTGGACTGTCCCGCGCTGACGCACGAGGATGTTGCCCGCCTTGACAGACTGGCTGCCGAATTTCTTGATGCCAAGTCGTTTGCTGTGTGATTCACGACCGTTCTTTGAACTACCGACGCCTTTTTTATGTGCCATAAGTGTTTCCTCCTGAAAAATTAAGCGATTTCGTTAATCCTGAGTTTTGTCAGATCCTGACGGTGACCGTTCAGTTTCTGATAGCCTTTGCGGCGTCTCTTCTTGAACACGAGGACTTTGTCAGCCCTGCAAGTGTCGTCAAGAACGGTTGCCTTGACAACTGCGCCCTCCACATACGGAGTTCCTACCTTAACATTTCCGTCAGCGTCAACAAGAAGCACTTTGTCAAATTCAACGGCAGCATCCTTGGCTGCGGCGAGGCGGTTGACGAAGATTTCCATTCCGGCTTCCACCTTGAACTGCTGACCTGCAATATCAACAATTGCGTACATAATTTATAAAACTTTTTGGGTTTTGGCCGCAAGCGGTTGCGTAAACAACTCTTTTTCAATGGCTTAACGGTCTTCAATATTTTTTGTGGACTGCAAAGATAACACAATTTGCAGAAATCTCAAATATTTTTCATTTTTTATATGTTTTGCGTGTTTCTATGTTGGTTTTTGCAATCAAATACTTATCTTTGCGTCCCTGTCAAAATGGGGATTGGGCGCGTTCAGAGCCTTAATTCGAAGCATTTTATTATGTAATATATTGATTTGATGAGAACAAGAATTATAATCATTGGAGGAATCCTCCTTCCTGTCTTGCTGCTCACCGGATGTAATGAAGCCCTGCACAGCATTGGCTTTCCGGATTTTTCCAATGTACAGTTCACTGTCTCTGCTGGAGACACCAGTTCTGAAGGGGCATCGCTGACGGTCAGCCACGACGGCTCCGACAGGGACACCTATTACGGTTTCGCGACCAAGGACACCGAATCGGACATCAACGCGGTGGTCAACCGCAAGATCTCGGAACTTTCCACCGGCGGGACGGACTACACGGAAATCATAAAGAACGGGTCGTTCAGGCTTATGTCCGTCGACGGACTCGAGTCCTCAACCCTCTACCGCTACATCGTTTTCGGGCTCAATGACGACGGCACCACCTACGGGACTCCCGGCTCCTGCCTCTTCACGACGGCAAAGGGACAGCCTGTCTTCGGACTGTCCGTGGTCGGATCGCCTATGTTTGACGCGGTGAACCTGAATGTCACCACCACAGGCGATGAGGAAGACTATTGGTACTGCTTTGCCACCACGGACCTGACCACATCCCTGGAGACCTTGTGCCAGACGACCGTGAACAAGAACACAGACATATCAGGCCACCTGCAGAGCGGTACAAAGACATTTGAACTCTCGGGACTCAGGCACAACACGGACTACAGGGCTGCCGTCATCGGAGTGAAGGACGGAAAGGCATACGGGAAGCCTGCCTCCGTCGAGTTCACGACCCCTCTGAAGGATGTCGTCCCGCAACTCAACCCGTCCTGGACCATCGAGAACCTCGGCGAAGGGGAACTCGCCAACAAGGGGGAGACCAACACCTTCAAACAGAGGATATCCTGCACGGCCACATCCGCAGACCGCTATTTCATAATGGTGATGGCGCAGACGGATATGAGGAGATATTATAACGACAACCTTGCCACCTTCTTCATCGAGGCGGCCGCCTATATGACCAGTTCCCTTGACGCTTCCAACAAGGAGGCGGGGACATCCTACACGTGGGCTGACATCTCCTACACCGATTCCGCGCAGGAGGGCTACAACCTGGTGAGGGTGGGTGACTACAACGCCTACGCCATCGGTGTCGATGACGCGGGAACCCCAACCGGACTTTATGCCGTCTCACCTACATTCAGCATCGATCCCGCACCTATGTCCGATGCCTGCCGCGAATGGCTCGGAAAATGGACAATCGGTGACGGACTGTTGGACTACGATGTGACTGTCACCCCTGACCCTTATCAGGTGGAGAACCAGTTCGCGGTCTATGGATGGGAGGGCGACGAACTGCTTGAGGTGCCTTTCGTGGCGCAGTTTGACGAGCAGACAGGCAAATTCATCTTCATAGCCTCGTTCCTTGCCAACATATCGCTTGTGGAGAACGGCTCGACGATTTCCGCATCCCTCGGCTTCTTCGGGCTCAGCGGGGCGGAACTCTTTATGCCTCAGTCAGACCAGGCCTACGAGATAGCCGAGGCCTCATTCACCAATTCCGAAAAGACCAGGGCCACGGCGACTGCGAAGTCCCTCCAGGTTGACGAGGCGGGCGAGACAGTGACATTCACATCAATGGGCTATTTCGCTTCCGCAAGAGGAACGGGAGACATCATCAGTTTCAGCAACACGCATCCTTCGATGCCTCTGACGATGGTCAAGAGGTCGTCAGACACGACCGTGCCGTTCTCCTCCGTCATATTCAACCTTCCTGCCCAAAGCCCTCTGAAGAATTATGAAATCTTCGACAGGTTTTCAGGCAAGGTGTTGTCAATCAAATAAATAGAATTTCTCAACGGGATATATGAAAAATATTAGGTCAATATTCATCGTGTTGATGTCGTGCCTGGTGACATTGTCCTACGCCCAGACAAGGAGCGTTGCAGGAAAGGTCATAGACAGGCAGACTGGGGAGGGGATTCCTTTCGCGTCCCTTATGGTGAAGGGGACAATGAACGGCACATCCTCCGATGCGGACGGAAATTTCTCCATCACCGCTTCGGACGGCGATGTGCTTGTGTTCAGTTCCATAGGCTATGAGGGCAGGGAACTCATAGTGGGAAAGGACAAGGTGAACCTCGTGGCTCTCGCTCCTGACTCCGAGAGCATTGACGAGACAATTGTCGTTGCGTACGGAGTCCAGAAGAAGTCCTCCTTCGTGGGGGCGGCCTCGCAGGTCAGCGGGGACAAACTCTCCAAGATGCAGAGCACAAACATTTCCAAGTCCCTTGAGGGTGCTGTGGCGGGTCTTCAGACGGCAAGTTCCTCAGGCTCCCCGGGCTCAGGCTCAAGCATCATAATCAGGGGACTCGGTTCCGTCTCCGCCTCACAGTCGCCTCTGCTTGTGGTTGACGGTGTTCCTTACGAGGGGAATATGAACTCCATATCCTCGACGGACATCGAGTCCATCACCGTGCTGAAGGATGCCGCCGCGAACTCGATGTACGGGGCGAGGGGCTCCAACGGTGTCATAATCATCACCACGAAGAGGGGCACATCCGACAAGATCCGCGTCACCTTCGACGCAAAGGCGGGCTTCAACACGAGGGGAGTCCCCGCCTACGATGTGGTCACCGACCCGGGACAATATTACGAGCTGGCGTGGGAGTCGCTAAGGAACGCCGCCCTCTACAGGGCGGACAACCCCCTGACGGCGGCGCAGGCGAACTACTACGCCTCGGCAGCCCTCATCAGGCAGTTGAATTATAATATATATAAAGGTGTATATGATGACGAACTGATTGACCCGTCAACGGGCAGGCTGAATCCTGCCGCCACCCAGTTGAAGTGGACCGACAACTGGAACAAGGATGTCTTCAGGACGGGGTCGCGCCAGGAGTACAACCTCAGCCTCTCGGGCGGGACCGACAAGACGCAGGTCTATCTCTCGGTCTCATACCTGAACGACAAGGGATATGTCCGCAACTCAGGATTCGACAGGATCTCCGTCAGGGCGAAAGTTGACCAGCAGGTCCTGAAATGGATGAAGATAGGAGTCAACTTCTCCTATTCCAACACGGTGCAGCAGACCTACGGAGGCTCTTCCGACTTGAACAACCTTTTCTATTTCGGACAGATTATCGCCCCGATTTATCCAATATACAAATATGACCTCGAGACAGGGGAAAGGCAATATGAGGCCAACGGCGACCCTGCATACGACTGGGGTGAGCAGAGGGCTTTCGGACAGTTGACCAACCCGTACGGACAGTTGATGACCTCAAAGAACAAGTACATCAACGACAACCTTTCCGCAAGGGGATATATCGACTTTCCTGTGATGAAGGACCTGAAGATTTCTGTGAATTTCGCATACGACCTCTTCAATTCCCGTTCTGATGTCTTTCAGACACCTGCGGGAGGGGATGCCCTCAATGTGAACGGAAGGGGAAGCCAGTCGATGTCGAGGTACACCGCAATCAACACCAACCAACTGATAAACTGGTATCCGTCCTGGGGCGACCATTCCCTGAATCTCCTTGTGGGACACGAGATAAAGACCGACCACAACTACGGCCTTTCGGGTCAGATGACGAACTTCCTTGACCCTACCGTCTCCGACTTCTCGAATGCGGCCTTCTACCAGTACCTCAACTCCTCATCTGCGGGATATTTCCTTCAGGGAATCTTCGGAAGGGCCGAGTACTCTTTCGCATCGAAGTATTTTATGTCAGCCTCATACCGAATGGACGCATCGTCAAGGTTCGCCCCGGACAAGAGATGGGGCAGTTTCTGGTCGGTGGGACTTTCGTGGAACGCCAAACAGGAGAGGTTCCTTG
>JBJEJS010000004.1:0-4988 GCA_051878235.1 Candidatus Cryptobacteroides sp. | reverse complement strand
CGTCGAACAGGAGGCTCTGGTGGAACCATTTGCCGTAATTGCTCTTGCCTGAGACCTTCGCCCCCTCGTGGGTTGTCTTGAGGGACTCTCCGGTCTTGGCATCGTATATCATCGCGAGATAGTCGGGGTTCTTTCCGATACGGTCCATATTCATTATGTTGAAGCCGACATTGGATTCAAACCTCAATCCCTTCAGAAGTTTCCTTGCATCCCACGCAAGGGTCGCATTTATGATGCCTGAGCGGCTTCTCATTGTTGTGAAACCACATTCCGCGAGTGCCGCGTATGGATTTGAGGAATATCTCTCACTTACACCGTAAACCCATCCTCCGTTCTCGGGATTCTTTCCCAGATGGACAGGGAATGCAACGGGCGGTATTGAATTGGCCGCAGATATGAATCTGTCGAACTCGTTGGTCTGTCCGGTGTCAACCTTTCCGTAAACAGGCGATGTGCGGAAAGACAGGTTTGAGGAAAGTCCGAGTCTGAATTTGAGTGTTTCGGTTATTTTGATGTCAAGGTTGGTCCTGATGTTGGCCTTGTTGAAACCAGCATCCTTCCCGAACCTGTAAATGTCGCCTTCTCCCTGATAACCGAGATGAAGGGCATATTTCACGGCCTCGGAGCCTCCCGACACGGAGATCCCCGCCTTCCTGTAGGACTTTGTCCTGCTGAACATCAGGGAACGCCAGTCCACATTTGGATGCTGAAGGTCATCAGGTCTTCCGCCGGCAAACGCCTCAATGTCCTCATCGGTGTACTGCACAGGATAACCGGCAGCAGACCTCGCCTGATTCTGCAGATTGGCATAATCCACACCTGAGACCCATTCCGGCATCCTTCCTGCCACACTGACTCCGCTCTCCGCCCAGGCATTCAGGATTCTGCCCGAGGACTGTCCCCTTTTCGTGGTGATGAAGAGCACACCGTCGGAGGCACGCGCCCCGAATCTTGCCTTGTCAACGACATCCCGGACAAGGGCCACCGTGGCAATCTCCTCCGGATCAAGTTGGACCTCATACGGATAGACAGGCATCCCGTCAACGAACATAGCCACCGTGAAACCTCTCGAGGTCATCACGCACCTTTCCGATTCCGAGCCATACATCCCGCCCGTCATTCCACTTTTCTCTGTCACGACCAGACCGGGAATCACTCCGTTCAATGCCAGGCGGATATCCGTAGAAGGATATCTGTTTATGTCCTCCTCACAAAAGACGGAACGCACTGCCGAGGAATCTGCCCGGGAAGCCTCAAAGGCTCCGGCTGGGGACCACAGGCACAAGGCGGCTGACACCGCAAATATTGTCATATATGATCTTTTCATATTCCGGTCGTTTTACCAAATTGGATTGTTGACAAAATTCTTCATCTTGTTCACCTCCTCCACAGGGAAAGGAAGATAGTACATCGCATCCTTCCAGGTCGCCTGCCTGTTGGAAGGAATGGCGCGGCGTTCGAACTTCCTCCCCAAAGGATATTCGGCACTGACCGGCACCTTTTCCACATACATCCCCATAAGGGTTTTTGTCATAGTCTGGGGAGCAATCTTCCAACGGCGGATGTCGAGATAATAATGATGCCCTTCGAAGGCCAGTTCCACGATCCTTTCATTGCGCACGCGCTCCCTGAAGGCATCCTTGTCGGAAGTGAATCCGCTAAGGACATCCGGCATCCCTGCCCTGGACCGTACCGCATTGACAGCCTGGACTGCAGTGAGGTCAAGCGAGCCGGCCCTGCCGTCGGGACCGTAGGCCTCGTTTACCGCCTCGGCATAGTTCAGATACAGTTCCGCAAGGCGGACAAGGGGATCGGAGCGGTTATAACTCACATTGAACTTCCCGTCCCACCATTTGTTTACCATATACCCGGTGTTGGTCATTCCTTTGCCGTCATTGGAGCCCCATTCGTTGCCGAAAAATCTTTGGGATGACGCTCCGGAAATCTTTGTTCCGGGACACATCTTCAAGTCCGGGTCATAATAGAAATTGATTCCTGTGGCACATCCGGAGACCACGCTGCCGTCGTGGAGAACAGTCAGGTCAAGACGCGGATCACGACCTGCGTAAGGATTCTGCTCATTGTAGTGTCCTGCTGTAGTTGCGGCAGCCCTGTCCGCCTCAGTCTCAAGCGGCTCGCCGAAGATTGTCTCAAACCTGTCCACGAAATTCTGTGTCGGGCAGTCCCCGCTGGCGTTGGTGTAATTCGAAAGGGCATAAGTGTAGATGCAGGAATATGCTGAGGCGTTCGCCTTGGCAGAGCCCAGGTCGTATCCCCAAATCGTCTCGTTGGTGTATTTCGACTTGATGAAGTTGTTCTGCCAGGAAGCGAGAGGCAGAAGTTCATACAAGTTGTCCTGCGCGAGTTTGAGGGCATCCGCACACGCCTGTGCAGCAACCTCCCAATCGGAATCTCCGTTCACATTGCTGAGAGGGCTTGCGGCATACAGAAGGGAACGTGCCTTCATTGCCTTGGCCGCCACTCCGTTTGGTCTTCCCTGGTCCGGAGCGTTCAGATGGCCCGGCTGTCCCGGTCCGGCGTCACGCCTGACTTTCCCCGCAGCCGCAAGATGGGTGTAGGCTGTCTCGAAGTCCTCGGCGCAGAGGAGATATGTGTCGTGTGAGGAGAGCCTCGGAAGATCCCATTCGTCGTCAGCCTCAAGAGCGGAATCCAGATAAGGCATTCCACCGAAATAGCGGCAAAGCACAAAATGTGCATAGGCTCTGACAAAATAGGCCTGTCCGAGAATGTCCTCCTTATCAGCCTCCGTCGGAATGTTCTGTACTCTGTCGATGTTGGCTATGGTCTTGTTGCATATTCTTATGATTTTGAACATTGAGTAGGACACGGGCCTTCGCGTAAGATCGGTGGTAAAGACGGAGACATTCGCCCCGAGAGTGCCTCCTTTTATGTTTTGGGCCCTGACAAGGCGCCCGCAGTCCGCAATGTCAGTCATTGCCAGCCAGGTGAAACGCAAGTTCCAATTGTCGAGATACGCCGGATATCCGAGTTTTATGTTTGTCTCGTACGAGCTGGTGGATCCCTCATATACATAGTCGAAATAAGACTTGAAGTTGTCCCAGACGGTGAAGACCTCCGTCTCGTCAAGTCCTGTCTCAGGATTGATGTCCAGCCAGTTGCATCCTGTCAGGGCAACTGCGGCGGCAATCATTATCGTTTTTATGATTCTTTTCATATTTACCTTCTCCCCGATTTTAGAATCCGACCTTGACCCCGATTTTGACCTTGAGCATATTCGGATAGAATCCGCTTGTGAAGGTGGTGCTCTGAGGGTCACCCTCAATCAGATTTGTGAATGTCAAAAGGTTGTTGCCTGTCACATAAAAGTTGAGGCTTCTCAGACCGGAGTTCTTGTAGAACTGCTTTGACTTGATGGTATAGCCAAGGTACACTTCCCTGAGGTTGACATAATCGGCCCGCCTCCAGGTGCGTCCTTCGAGCATCATTGCATAACCGTTGTCCGGATTTCCGCCCGCCCACATATACATAGGGTGTCCTGAAGGGCCTCCGTAAACGAGGGTGGCGTGCGACGCATCCTGATTGTCCGGCCTCCAATAATCCAATTGGGACTTGTTGACACGGTAGTCACCCTTGTTGAACTCGATCTCCCAACTTCGGTTGTACTCGACATATTTCCCGTAACTGCCTGTCCAGAGCATCCTGAATTCGAAACCCTTGTAGTCCAGCCCGAAATTCAGGGAGCCGCTCAGGGGCGCATATTGGCTTCCCGCTATGGCGTGGAGGTCATCGGTCGTGAGAAGCCCGTCGGCGGAATAATCCAGATACTTGTATGCTCCGACATTGACATATTGCCAGTTGGACGAATATGACGGATAATTGTGGATGTCATCAACACTGGTGTAATATCCGCTGTCCACAAGGCTGACCCCGTCGGTCTGTCCCTTGTAAGGCTTTCCTGCAATCTTCTGGTAATCCGGAGCATACGGGGCGTCTTCGTAATTGGTGATGCGGTTCTCGTTCAAGGAGATCATACCTGAGACATTGTAACCGAACCCGCTTTTCCGCACATCCTTCCAGCCCAGTTCAATGTCGATTCCGTGTTTCTTCATCGAGCCTTTGTTGACTTCCTTGTAATTGGTCCCTACCAACATCGTCACATTCGGGCTCAGAAGCATATTTTCCCTGTTCTCGTTGAAAAGGTCCACATTCAGGCTCAGTCTGTCCTTTAGCCAGCCCATCTCTATTCCAAGATCCCTTTTGTGGGCAGTCTCCCATTTGGCGACCTCATTGGCGGCGCTGTCCTCAGTCACAAACTCGCCTTTGGAGTACGAACTGTAATATAGCCATCTTGAGGATGTCTGGTCACTCCCGACAAGACCGTCCGAATAACGGATTTTCATCTTTGACCACCAAGGCATAGCCTCCTTCCACCATTTCTCCTGGGAAATCACATATCCGACCGCTACCGAAGGGAAGAGGCCGAAACGGTTTTTCGGAGAGAACTGCTCGGATCCTGTGTAGCCGAGATTCGCCTCAATCAGGTATTTACGCTTGTAGTCGTAGGTAACTCTCGCCACAATTCCCATTGTCCTGTATGGGAAATTGGTTGTCTTGATGTTCTCTCTCTGGTTGAAAAGGACAAGGGCTCCTACGGAATGACCTCCGAAAGTCCTGGCGTAATTCAATGCCGCTTCCCAATAAAAAGTGAGGTAATAATTGTTCTCCACCCCTCCTTTGGTGACGGTGAAGCCCGGCTGCTCATAGACTTCCTCTCCTGTAGCCTTGTTGTTCTGCCAGGGATTCTCCCCCGTCTGCGCGTCATAGACATCCCATCTGATGTTGAAGACAGGATTGGAATGGGTCGCGGTCTGTGATATGCGCGAGAAGTAAGTGCTCACCGACACATCGGCTGTGAAGGAAAGCCCTTTGGTGATGAAATCCAGGCTCTGTTTGAGTTTCACATCGGTGAAAAGTTTGTTGGAGACAGTCTGCTGGTATGAGCCGTA
>JBJEJS010000003.1:0-4989 GCA_051878235.1 Candidatus Cryptobacteroides sp. | reverse complement strand
TAGGAATACCTGCAAGAATCGACCCTGTCACCGAAAAGGTCCAGTACAGGGGCAGGAAAGGAGGATGGATAGATGTGGACTTCACTTCCTCAGACGGGCAGAAGACCTCCAAGGAGACGGTCTCAAGGACGGGGACAGTCAAGGCATCCTTCACGGGAGGCGGAAGACCTGCCGACCCAAAATATTACATCCATTTCACCCTCGCGAAAATTGAGGACGGGAAGGCCTTTGTGCTGAACTATCCTGAGGAGGACACCTGGTCAAGCCTGCTCAAGGACGGCGTGGAGGTGGATCCGGGGCAGTATGTCCTCACGACCGGGACGAGGATGGCTGACGGAAGCGTCTCCGCAAGGCTTGAGTTCCTCACTGTCGTGGAGGGCAAGGTCACTGAGACGGAACTCGTGATGCGGGAGGACAAGGACAACATCAAGGTCATCGGGGGCTTCAACTCCGAGGACATCTACCACGACCTCGCCACAGGGACGGACAAATCCCTCCTCTCCACCACTGGAAGGGGTTACTACATCCTCGGGCTGCTCAATCCTGAAAGCGAGCCTGTCAACCACACTTTGAGGGATATGGCGGCCTGCGCGGAAGATTTCGGAAAATGGGAAGGCAAAATCGTCCTTCTTTTCGATGACAGGGCCTCAGCGGACCGTTTCCGCAAGGATGACTTTCCAGGACTGCCGTCCAACATCGTTTACGGGACTGACATCGATGGAAAAATCCAGGCTGAGGTGATGGAGGCGATGGGTCTTGCGGACTCCCTGAAGCCGATTTTCATAATCGCGGACACATTCAACAGGGTCGTCTTCATCTCACAGGGCTACACCATCGGTCTTGGTGACCGCCTAATGAACATCCTGTCCAAAATCGACAAAGAAAGAATCAGATAAAAGTGATATTATGAAAAGGTTATTCTCCCTGATGGCAGGTGCGGCTGTTTTGACAATGTGCCTTTTTGCCTGCACGACCGATGGCCTTTCCGGTCAGGACACCAACACTGATCCGGATCCTGTTCTTCCTCCACCTGACACGGACCCGGACACAGACCCTGACACGGATACCGACCCGGAGCCTGAGCCTCCGGTGAATATGACCCTTGGCCAACTTGATGTGGAACTGGCAGTCAGCAGGGAGGATTTTGCTGAAGTGACCAAGTCCTACGGTGTCTCCACAAAGACAGGTGAAGGATGGGAGGACGGTGCGGAAATCGCTTTCGCATTTGACGGCAATGCCAAACCTGCAGGGAAACTGAGATTCGACGCCTCCACAGGCAAGTGGAACAAGGCGGAGACAGACAATGACGCCACAGTCAAGACGGAAGGAGGGAAAGTGTGTGCCATACACGCCCGCCGTCTGTCAGTTGACACGACGGTTGAAGGTGCGGAATGTAGCGGGGACATCGTATATACCGATGCAGGCACTTACTCAGTCAAGGACAATGTGCTTTCACTCACCCTGAACCTTGACAAGTTCGCCGAATCCCGTATTGTGATTGCAGGGCTTTCCGCAAAAGCAAAGGTTTTGGGCATCAAGAACAAGACTCTCTCTTCTTTCGACGGGATGACATTCACCGAGTTCGACGGGACGGGCGAAGGGACCTACGACACTGACGCGCGGACCCTGACTCTTGAGGGATGCCTGCCTGTGGAGACCGAT
Organism: Candidatus Cryptobacteroides sp.; assembly: GCA_051878235.1. Taxonomy (GTDB): domain Bacteria; phylum Bacteroidota; class Bacteroidia; order Bacteroidales; family UBA932; genus Cryptobacteroides. The sequence continues at coordinate 3,327 of JBJEJS010000003.1, read as the reverse complement.
GGCAGGACCATCATAAAGATCCAGTATCTGGAGGGGGAAAATGCAGGGAAGATGTTCACCCGCGAGTACGAGAATTTCGGAAAGGCAGGAGAGTCAGTGAGCATCAGCGGTCCGGACAATGAGGACCAGAAGGACAAGTGGACTGATGCGGGAAGGATGCCGACTGCAGTGAAATTCAAAAATGTCGACACGGGAGAATACTTTGAGGACGGACAGAATCTCATCACCTCCTGCACCTATTATTCGACCAAAGTCGCTGAGATAGTGGTGCTTCCTGAAGACGCCTCCGACAAGACCGTCACTGTGGAGAGCAGCAATGGGGGCGTGGCAGGCCAAGCGACAGACGGTTTCATCTATGCCTGGGGACAGGGGACGGCCACAATCACCGTCACAACCTCCAACGGGATCAGCAACACCCTGACTATGGATGTGCTTGACAAGTACATCACAGTTGACGGTTTCTATTATGAGGTCCTCACAGGAGGCTATCTGCTTCTGAGAAATAATTCAGACAGTCCTTACTCCGGTGATGTGGTAATCCCCGACACCGCAGAATGTTCAGGGAAAAACCTTCCTGTTACGGAAATTGCCGGTGATGCATTCAAAAACAGCCTTGTCACGGGCATCACTTTCGGAAAGAACATCCTTTCCTTGCGGGAAGGCGCAATCAACAATTGCAGCAGCCTGACAAAAGTGAAAATCAACAGGGAGTTCAAGTACATAGACCATTACAACCGGAATTTCTCCTACTGCGACAACCTGTCCTTCATTGAGATTGAGGAGGGAAACCAGTATCTCCTTATGGAGAATGGCGTGCTTTACTGCCGTGACGACCTCTCACAGGACCCGCACAACCGCTGCGCCTATGTGATTCCGACTTACACGGATCCGATTGTGATTTCCGACAAGACGGTGGAAATAGACAAATGCTCAATCTACAATGTCCAGACGACTTCCGTGACTATCCCAAGCAGCGTAAAGGATATGGGAAGAAGCCTGTTCGGAGGACCGGACACAAAACTGGAGTGGGTGAAACTCGGATGGACCTGGTCAGAGTGGTACAGTATGAAATTCGACGGAACTTTCCGTTCTTCAATACTGAACCTTCAGAACGAGTTCTTCAACTCACATCCGTCCAAATCGACAGTGAAGGTGTATGTCCCGGAGGCATACCTGGGCAGTTACCGGTCAACGGGCAGCACCTGGCTTCTTGCAATCGGGAATGATCCGTCCAGGATCGTCGGCTATTAAGGAATATTCAGCATCTTCCGGAGCCCTGCACGAGAGAGAGGACGGCAGAGTTGAAAGAGGCGTTCTCAAGCAGGGACTCCAGAGGGATGTGCATACGGTAACGCCACAGATGACGGTAAACGGAAGGGATGTTTATCCTTTCCTCCGAAGGGTCCTGGCGGCGTATGCCGCCGTCAATGGAAAGCCAGTCCTGGAGAGGGAGGATGGCGAACATAGACGGGGAATCCAAAGTGCGCTCAAGGATGCGGCGGCATATTTGCGGCCCGCAGTCTCCCGATGGCTCACCCGCAATGCCCAGGACATCATTGAGGTAACGCCGTGCGGCATCAGGCTCCTCCTGCCACCACGCCCTCAGAGGGGTTATGTCGTGGGTGGAGGTGGTGCTGACGGAGAGATACGGATAACGGGAGGTGTCGGCGAAAGAATCCCCGAAAGTCTTTGGCATACGCTCTATCTCCAATGAAAGTATCTGGAGTTCGGACATCACCGGGGCCACGCAGCCTGGAATCATCCCCAAATCCTCACCGCAGGCTATCATACCGCAGGAAGAAAGGAGTTCCGGAAGTTTCCTGAGGGCCGACTGCCTCCAGAGGGCATCGTGGCGATGGAAGAAGAAGTCCCCGTGCAGTTCACGGAATGTCTGTTTCAGCCCATCGGGCAGAGCCTCGAAAGCCTTTGTGCCCAGACCTCCTATGCACGGATGGTAATATCCTTTGCGTGAAGGGTCCTCCAGAAAGAGCACATCCGTCCCGCTGCTCTGCGGGCACGCATATTCCCTTGAGAGGTCAAAGCCCTTTTCCGTCAATTCTTTTGCGGAATACGGCAGGGCAGGGCTGAAATGCCCCATCATACCGCTCCTGTACTGCACAGGTATCTCCCATATACGGAAGAAGCCAAGGATATGGTCTATCCTGAAAGCGTCGAAATATTCTGACATCTTCCCGAGCCTCGCCTTCCACCAGGCGAAGTCATCCTTTTCCATCCTTTCCCAGTTGTAGGTCGGGAAGCCCCAGTTCTGGCCGTCGGCCGAGAAGAAATCGGGAGGGGCCCCCGCACAGGAATCCAGATTGAAAAGTTCAGGGTACATCCAGGCATCCGCACTTGTGGCACTGATGCCGATAGGAAGGTCACCCTTCAGGATCACGCCTTTGGAACGGGCATAGTCCCTTGCCTGGCGCAGTTGGCAGTGAAGATGGAACTGGACGAAACAATGGAAGCCGACATCCTCCTTCCTCTGTGCACAGAACGCCTTCACCTTCCTTGCGGAATAGGACGCGAACTCACCCCATTGCCTGAAATCCGCCGTGCCGTAATCATCCCTGAGCACCCTGAATGCCGCGTATGGCATAAGCCAGAGGGAGTTCTCCCTCACAAATCCCTTATATTCCGCTGATTTGAGGACTTCTTCTCCACAGGCAGTGAAAGCCTTGCGCAGCAGCCTCTCCTTCAAGGAGTTGACCTTTTCGTAGTCAACCGAAGGGAGGGAATTGAGTTCCTTACGGAGCCTCCTGTACTCCCTGTCAACACAAACTCCCGCATCAGGCAGGTGTATGAACTGCGGATGGAGGGCAAAGGAGGAATTGGCATTGTAGGGATAGGAGTCCTCCCAATTCCTGTTCATCACGGTGTCGTTGACAGGAAGCAGCTGGATGACGCTCTGTCCCGTCGCGGCGCACCAGTCCACGAGTTTCATTATGTCGCGGAACTCCCCCACCCCGAAATCTTCCTCACTCCTGAGGGAGAAGACAGGGACCGCAGTCCCCGCCTTTCTCATCTTCCCGTCGGCAAAGATGAACGACCTCTGCGGAAGGTGCTCAGGGACATCCGTCCACGCGTCCTCAACGGCCAGATCCCCCGTACAACCGTCCCCGACAGGCTTTCCCGATGAAAGTCTGTGGCAGCCCCATTCCCTACGGGTCATAAAGCCGTTCTCATATACCTCATAATGGTAGCGTGACTCAGCGTCAAAGTCCCCGACCTCGACTTCCCACATTCCGTCAGAGGCGTATGACATCGGGTATCTCCTGCCTTTTGAGCACAGGACGAGTTCCTCACCCCACCTTGTCTTGTATTCTA
>JBJEJS010000002.1:0-5001 GCA_051878235.1 Candidatus Cryptobacteroides sp. | reverse complement strand
TGCCGTCGAAGAATCCCACATCAAGTCCGATGTTCCACTGCGCGGTGGTCTCCCATTTGAGTTTCTCGTTGGACATATTCGAAGGGAAATATCCGGAGACGATCTGTCCGTTGAAGACATAGTCATAGGAGTCTGCGGAGCCCTTGATTGAGGAAATCTGGTAATAGTAGTCGTAAGGGGTCGTGGTGCGGTTGTTACCGGTCATACCCCAGGAGGCCCTGAGTTTTCCGTTGCTGATCCATTTGACATTCTTCAGCCAGTCCTCCCTGTTGAAGTTCCAGGAGAGACCCGCAGACGGGAAGTAGCCCCACCTGTTGTGGGTCGGGAACTTTGAGGAGCCGTCGGCACGGAATGATGCGGTCAGGTAATATTTGTACCTGTAGTTGTAGTTCAGACGGAAAAGCCCTGACATCATCCTCCAGTCGTACTGCCACGGAGTCACGCTCTGGTAACTTCCGGTGTGCATTCCGTTCAGCCCGAGTTCGTCAGTTGACATCTTCTCGGAACGGGTGCCCTTGTAGTCGTAGGTCTCGCCCTGCATCGTGAAGCCGACGAGGGTCTGGAGATGATGGTTTCTCTTGATGTGCTTGGTCCAGGTGAGGGTGTTCTCATTCAGCCAGGTGGTCTTGTCGTTCCAGTAGATCGCGCCGTTGATTCCCTTGCTGGAAGTGGAGCCTTCGTAACCGGTGTAGGTCTGGGTCCCGTTGAACTCCTCCCTTCTTCTCTTGTACATATTGTAGCCTCCGCTGACCTTCAGCTTGAGGTCCGGGGTGATGTCCCAGGTGAGGGAGGCATTCGCCTGAAGATAGTCTATGATGGTCTTGCGGTACTCGTTGCGCACAGTCTTGGCAGGATTGAAGCGGTAGTCGCTGCTGTCGCTGACCCCCTCATCGATAAGGTCGTCAAGAAGCGAGCCCGAGCCCATCTGCGAAATCGGCTTGGTCGGCCTGTAGCCCCAGACGGAGTACATCAGCCATCCTGAAGCGGAAGAACTTGAGGTCGGTGAAGTCGGGTTCACGCCATTGGTGACCGCCCTCGAATAGTTCGCGAGGAGATCGACCTGGACCTTCTTCCCGATTTTCTGGGAGAAGTTCACCTTGCCCTGATAACGCTGGAAATTGGAATTGACGATGACACCGTCCTGGTCCGTGGCGGAGAAACTGATGTTGTACCTGTTCCCCGCAGTCTTGCTTCCTCCTGAAAGGGAGATGTTGTAGTTCTGCACGAAGGCATTGCGGTAGATCTGGTCCTGCCAGTCGATGCTCTCGACATTGCGGTAGTCCTCCACAGTGTAGAAATTGTTCGTGCCGTCCTCTCCCCTGAGGTATATGTTCGTGGAGCCTGAAGCATTGTACTGGTCGGTCTGGAAGCAGACGAAATCGTAGGCATCCATCATATCCACCTTCTTGGCGACCATATTCCCGCTCCAGGAAGCGGAGAAGTTCACTTTCGGCTTGCCCTCGACACCCTGCTTGGTGGTGATGACGATGACGCCGTTGGCTCCACGCGCACCGTAGATGGCTGTCGCAGAAGCGTCCTTCAGGATGTCAATCGACTCGATGTCAGCGGAGTTCAGGGCTGTCGCCATTGAACTTTCTGAAGGGAAACCGTCGATGATGTACAAAGGCGCGCTGCTCTGTGTCAATGAGTTGTTTCCTCGGATGGTGATGTTCGCCTCCGCTCCGAGGGATCCGTCCGAAGTGGTCACGACGACTCCGGCAACCCTTCCGGCGAGAGCCTGGTCAAAGTTGGTCACCTGGGTCTTCATTATGTCTTCCATATCGACCTTGCTGACAGAGCCGGTGAGGTCACGCCTTGTGACAGAGCCGTAACCGATGCTGACGACCTCGGCCGCGTCAATCGCAAGTTTTTCCTCCTTCATTGTCACATTGATGACAGCGCGGGAAGCCACATTCTGCTTCACCTCCTCAAAACCGAGGCAGGAAAAGACCAGGGTTGCATTGGCGGGGACGCTGATTGTGAAGGCACCATCCCCGTCAGTGACGGTGCCGTTGGTGGTGTTACCGTCCTGATAGACTGTGACTGCGATCAGGGGCTGTCCTGTCTCGTCCACGACGCGCCCTGTCACGCTTATGTTCTGGGCATTGGCGGACAAAGCGGTCAGCAAAGCCGCAGACAAAGCCGCAAAGAGTTTTAAGAATCTCCTCATATAGATAGTTTGTATTAGTGTTATTTCCTGATAAGATTGAATTCCACTGGCTGTCCGTGGGTGCAGGTGACCATCAGCACGGTATCATTCCCCTCGGCGGAAACCTCGACCTGAGGATTTGCCTCTGCAAGGGAATATTGTCCTCCGAGGACCACCTTCTTGACAATCGGCTGGCTTGCCTGGATTGTGGTGTAGCCTTTCTCGGTTATACCGAGGTCAGGTGTGCAGACACTCACGACAGATGCCGTCCCGTCAAGGGAGCGCTCCATCACGATGGTCTCCTTGTCGATGTAGGAGACAGGCAGATATGGCTTCGCCTCCTTCCCCTTAGGCAGTTTCGAGAACGCGTCACGGCAGGACGATCCCCGGAAGATGCCGTAGCAGACATACACCGTCGTCCCCGTCAGGTGGTCATTTACTACGTGGGCGTCCGAATCGGCCTTTATCACGGTATAAGGAAGGGTCTTCTTGTATTTGTTGACATCCTTCGAGGAAGGGCGCACAAGCATCATATATTCATAGGAAGCATCTGACGGGGCAATGCCGTGGTCGATGTAGGCAGTCATAAAATCACCCTCCCCCGTCTTCTTCTTGGTGTCCGTCGGAGAACTCTGGTGCTGCTTCAGTACCGTGAGCCCGAATCCGTCAGGCAGGATGTAGAAATTCCCCTGCGGGTCGGTTATCACTGTAGTCTCGTGCTCGGTCTGCCTCCACGAGAACGGGAAATTGTCATAATAGTCAAGATTGATGTCAACCTGGGCTGCACGGTCCTCGATGGCATACTGGTAGAGGGTGGTCTCCGTCGGCCAGGTCCGTCCGTCACACTCGCAGAGTTTCCCGCAGTTGCTTATTCCCGTACCTATATATATAATCCTGTTGTCGAAGCAGAACACGCTCTTTGTCGCCGTTGCGCCCTCGCAGAAGTTCTTGCGCTGACGCTCCTTGTAAGTGAAGGCAAGTACTCCGTTGCGCCCCTCAAGTGAGGAGACCCCAGGGAAACGGCTGTCGTTCCTCTCCATCAGGGTGTTCTTCTGCGGGCTTTCAAGCAGTTCGAAAGGCAGGTGCACAGTGGTCGCTCCAGGCATCCTGTTCCAGTCCCAGCCTTCCTGGCTGTAACCGCTCGCCTTTGCGGAGACAGGATTGCCTCCTCCGATGTACTGCGCAGTCCCGTAACTCTGGTAACGGCCGAAACGGTTGTCGCCGGTGTATATCTCAGAAGACCAGACATCAGAGTTGAACGCCTTGAGGGAAATCATCCAGTTCCCCCTGCGGTGGATTCCGATTGCACCGTAATTATAGACAAAGAAGCCCTCAGGAGCAGGACAGGCGGAGATTCCTGCCTTGCGGATTGCCGCGACGGTCTTTTTGTCAGAGCCTCCGAGGGTCAGATACGCACCTCCGAGTTCAGGGTCAGCAGCAAGGCCGCTTCCGGTGAGGTCCCCCAGGACGGCAAGCCGTCCGAATGCCTCGATGTCAGCCTTAGGGATGAAGCCGTTGAACGGGTGGCGGCCGCAGATTCCCACTCCCCAGTCGGTCAGGTTGCAGTAGTTCCTCATTGTCAGGAGGGCATGCTTGAAGCATCTGCGTGCAGGCTCGTCCGGAACGAAGTCCGTCCCTTCCGTGAAGTCGCACCAATTTCCGAGGGCGGCAAACGCACCTACAGAATATGCAGGATAGAGTCCTCCGTGATGGAAGGTGGTCCCGTCAGGCTTGATGCCTCCGATGGTCCCCTGGGAATAAAGCATAGAGCCTGAGACCCAGGTGCCGAGGGCCTTCATCGCGGCATATCTGTCCGCAGGCGTGTCGCCGAGCATTGCCGCTATGACCTTGCATCCCAAAAGGGTGTTCCACGAGTCAAGCATCTCGTCCCTGAACTCCTGGAAAGGCAGGCGGGTCTCCGCAATGCCGCTCCAGTAGGCAAGCGTCCTGACATATTCCTTGTAATTCGGGGTCTTGGCAGCCTCTTTCCTAAGAATCCAGAACGCCTTGTAAAGATCCCTTATCTGATAGCCGTAGTGGTGGTTTGTGCCCCAGCCGCTTCCGAAGGCGAAGCCCTGGTCAAGGGCGTGGTCAAGAGTGATCCAGATCTTGTCAAGATTCCCCTTGTTGCCTGTGTAAAGATAATCCAGAGCGTACCAGTAGCATATTTCCTGGATGAACCTGATGCGCATCTCCCCCTTGGAATTGTTGAACTCGTCATCGCTCATCAGGGGCGCGCCCGTCACAGAGCCGTCAGGAAGCCTTTTCAGCCCATATTTCTCAAAAGCGTCGTCAGCCCTTTTCAGAAGGGTGCCCTGAGTGTACTCCGGTCCTGGATTACCCGAATCCGCCCAGGCATCCATCCTCTCCTCGACCTTGGCGAGCATCGCCTCCTGCCCTGGAGTCACCGGACTGACCTCATACATTGGGTACTGCTCCCATTCCCAGAGACGGCACCAGTGCCACATATTCCTTTCCAGACTGCAATTGTTGTCCGGAATCTGCTTGTCAGGAGTGATCTGGTCGTGAAGCCTTGTGGCAGGGAAGGACACCCTGTCTATATAGACCGTACCCTGAGGCACCGAAGCGGATGGCCTGACGGAAAGTTTCGCCACATTGGTCGGACGGTCCTTTGTCGGAATCTGGTAGCGGTAACCGCCCGAAGGCATCTTCATATCGTCATATTTCACCCAGGCCGTCCTCCAGCCCCTATAATCCAGATTGAAATCAAAATGGCAGATCTCGTTGCCGTTCCAGTCGAGGAATGTGAATGTCAGGGGAGCCTGGACCGGTGCGGGATTGTAAATCCAGAAAATCACGCCTCCGTGCGAGGTCTGCATCGACTTGTCAAG
>JBJEJS010000001.1:0-5056 GCA_051878235.1 Candidatus Cryptobacteroides sp. | reverse complement strand
AACGACACCGTGGAGACGGCCCTGCAACAGATTGAAGAAAAGGGCTACGCCCGGCGCTTCGCCGACGACAATCGCCAGATTTTCAAGATTGGTGTCCGCTTCTCAACCGGGAATCGCTGCATAGATGACTGGAAAGTCGTAGAGTGACCGTCATTGCCGGCCACTATTAAGGAATCTTCACACCGACAGCTCCAGCCAGCGCGTCTCCTTGGCGTCGGTCAGGGAGATTATTTCGCCGATGCGCTCCGAGGCTTTCTGGAGGGCGTCGTACGGAAGGGTGCCGCTGCTGATTGACTCCTCAAGGGAGGCTTTCTCGGCGGCGAGGTCGGCAAGGTCCTTTTCCAGCTGCTCCAGTTCACGCTGCTGTTTGTAGGTCAGCTTCGGTTTGCGCGCCCCGCCCGCAGCGGAGGAACCGGCAGCAGAAGAACCCGCAGTCGAAGAAGCCGCAGCAGAAGACAGGGAATCATCCCCGGACCCCGGAGAGCGCCGGGACGAAGCCCCCCGCCCGGAGCCGTCCCCGCGGGAATTTTCACTCCGGGCAGCCTCCTTTCGGGCCGCCTCATAATCCTTGACGAATGAGCGGTAGCCGCTGTAGCTCCCAATGAAATCCTTCACTATGCCGTTTCCGCAGAAGACGAAAAGATGGTCCACGAGGCGGTCAAGGAAGTGCCTGTCGTGGGAGACTATGATCAGGGTGCCCTTGAACTCCTTCAGATACTCCTCCAGGATGTTGATTGTCACGATGTCAAGGTCGTTGGTCGGTTCGTCGAGAATCAGCAGGTTCGGCTGCTTCATCAGGATTGTCAGCAGGTAGAGCCTTCTGCGCTCCCCTCCGCTGAGCCTTCCGACCTTGGTCGAAAGCATATCGTGGGTGAAAAGGAACTGCCCCAACAGACGGGTGTCGTTCACAATGTCGAGCACGGTGTCCTCCGGATTGAACTCCATTCCCTTCTGCCGGTAGTAGCCTATTTTCAAAGACTCCCCCCTTTCAATCGTCCCGGTCAGAAGCCCGTTCGTTCCATCCACATCCTCAGGGCTGTATTCACCGGTGAGCAGGTTGATGAATGTGGTCTTCCCGGCACCGTTCTTTCCGACAATCCCCACCTTCTCGTAATGCTGGAAATTGTAGGAGAAATTGTCGAGATAGCAGTCTCCCCCGTAACTGAAACTCACGCCCTTGCAATTAATGATTTTTGTTCCGAGTCGTGAGGAACCGGCAACCTCTGAAAGGGAGACCTGCCTGGAGACATAGCTCTGTTCAGCCCTGTCCTTGAGGTCGTGGAAAGCGTCTATCCTGTATTTCGCCTTTCCCGTGCGGGCGCAAGGCGTGCTGCGTATCCATTCCAGTTCCCTGCGGAGGACATTGCGGACCTTCTCCGTCTCGGCATTCCAGACGGCAATCCTCTCCTCCCTCTTCTCAAGATAGTTCTGGTAATTCCCACGATAGGTATAGACCGCTCCCCTGTCGAGTTCCATCACCGTGTTGCAGACCCTGTCAAGGAAATAACGGTCGTGGGTGACCATCAGCAGGGTGCAGCGGGAACGGCCCAGGAATCCCTCCAGATATTCTATCGCATCTATGTCAAGATGGTTGGTCGGCTCGTCCATTATGAAGAAGTCCGCCTCCGAGGCAAGCATCCCGGCAAGCGCGACCCTCTTGACCTCCCCTCCTGAAAGTTCCTTCATCTTCTTGCCGAAATCGTTGAGGGAGAAATTGGAAAGGAACTTCTTCACCCTCATCTCGTACTCCATCCGCTGCTCCACATCGCTCCCGTGCGGAAACCAGGGGCTGTCCGAAAGGACCTGGGTAAGGATGTCCTTCTCGGGGTCGAACTCATAGTCCTGTTCCAGGAAGGCAATCCGTATGTCCTTGAGGAACAGAATCTTTCCTCCCGAATCGGACTTGTCCTTCCCCGCGAGGATGCGCATCAGCGAAGTCTTGCCCGTCCCGTTAGGCGCGATGAGGGCGATTTTGTCGCCCTCGTTTATGTTGAAGCCTATATGTTCGAAAAGGACCTTCGGTCCGTAGGATTTGGATATATTTTCTATTTGGAGATATGAAGCCATAAGGAATACAAAAAATGCTTCAAGGAATATGAAAAATCAACCTCTTGACTGTCTGAAGAACCTGTCGACTTCCTTCACCGCCTCAGGAAGGGCGAAGACCGCCACCCTGTCGTATGCCTTTATTTCAGAGTCGCCCACCGCGATGAAAGACTCGTTCCCCCTGATGACACCTCCTATGACGGCATCTTTCGGGAAGCCCACATCCCTGAGTTTCCCCTTGGTGATCCTGCTCTCCGGGGCCACCACGAACTCGATCACCTCCGCATTGGTCCCGCTCATATATTTGATGAAACGGACCTTGTTGCTGAGGGTGAACTTGAATATCCTGCCTGCGGTGATGAGTTTCTTGTTGATTACGGCATCCACCCCCATACTCTCGGCAAGGCGTATGTACTCGATGTTCTCGACCTCCGCGATGGTCCTTCCGATGCCGAGCCTCTTGGCCGCCACGCAGGCAAGAATGTTGGTCTCGGTGCTTCCTGTGACAGCCACGAAAGCGTCGTAGTCCCTGATGTTCTCCTCAAGGAGAAGGTCGGAATTCCTGCCGTCTCCGTTCACCACAATCACATTGCTGTCGAGTTTCTCGGACAGTTCGAGACATTTTTCCTTGTTCATCTCGACAATCTTCACCGCATCCAGTTCACGGCTCATCTGCTTGGCGACCATCTCGCCTATAGGGCCTCCGCCGAGAATCATCAGGCGGTTCACCTCGATGTTGTACTTGCCGATGTACTTCATCAGGGACTCTATGCCCTCCCTCTTGGAGATGATGAAGACAAGGTCGTGATACTTGAACTTCGTGTCGAACTTAGGGATGATTGTCTGGTTGTTCCTTGAGATTGCGACCACCCTGAACTGGAGTTCCTCTGCGGTGGCAATACCGCTGAAATCCACTATCCTCTTGTCTATCAGAGGGGAAGTGTCGTCAAGTTTGAAAACCGCCATCTGGAGTTTCCCCCTCGCGAAATCCATCGAGTCGGTCGAGGATGTGCGCTTGAGCAGGTCGTAAATCTCCCCCGCAGCGATTTTTTCCGGATAGAAAAGCAGGTCGATGCCCAGTTCGGTGAAAAGGGACTTGTTCTCGTATGAGAGATATTCCTCATTGTCGATTCTTGCCGTGACCTTCTTGCTGCCGAGTTTCTTGGCAAGAAGCGCACTCACGACATTCACATCCTGGGAGTCGGACGGGTTGACCGCAATGAACAGGTCGGCATCCTCGCAGCCCGCCTCCTTCAGGACCCCGATAGACGAGGACACCCCGCTGACGGTTATCACATCCGCGCTCGCCCCCAATGCAGAGAGCCTTTCCTCATCGTGGTCTATGACCGTTATGTCATTTTCCTCATTGCAGAGCATCTTCGCAAGATGGGAGCCCACCTCTCCCGCTCCGGCTATCACAATCTTCATAACACAAGTTATATTTATTTGTTATGTTCAAGTTTCGTAAACCGCAAAAGCACAAATATAAATCTTATTATTAGATTTCAATTACACAAATCCAATAATCTTCAGTGCCGGCCGGACAGAGAATCAATGGCGGAAGCCGCCTCATCGTAGGAATATCCCCTTGAAAGGGCGAAGCGCAGAAGCCTCAGCCTCCTGTCAGGGACATCGCCCAACTGCCGCATCTTGACCTCAAGCAGGCCCCGAAGCCTGTCGGAAGCCTTGGAGGAATCAATCTCCTGAAGGGCGGCGGCAATGACATCCGCATCTATCCTCTTGGCGGACAGGGCATAACGGATTTTCACAGGTCCCCATCCCGACAAGGAGGACTTGTCGCGGGCGAAGGCGGAAGCATATCTGAAATCATCGACATAGCCGTCTTTCCTGAGCGACTCCAGGGCCCTCCCCGCAAATGCAGCCGCCCCATCGGCATCATCGGGACAGGCCCGCAGCCACGCGGCGGAAGCCTTGGCAAGAATATCCTGGCTGCAATATTCCCTCATAGAACAAAGCCTTCTGAGCCTGCCCGTTATGGCAGCCTCCCCTGACGGGGAGCCTTTCTCCTTTCCCGTCTGACATCCTTTAGAAATCATATCCCCAACTGATATAGAAACCGGCCTTTTTAGTGATGCTCGACCAATGGACATCAGCCCTCAGAGGTCCGAAAGCGGTGTCAAAGGCATATTCCACTCCCGCGCCGAACCAGCCCGGCCCTTTGGCATAATCCCTGAAATCATCGCAGTCCCTCACATAATTGCATATCCCGGAGACAAAATGATGCTTCGCCACCTCGAACCTGAAATCCGTCCTGAACATAGTCATCAGTTTTCCCATCATAGTGACATTGTTCCTTCCGATGAACGGGACCTGCTGCGGGAAATACCTCCCAGGCATCGACCCTCCGACACAATTCGCGAATGAGACCGGCACCGAATCCCCGAAAATGAAACGGACATTCACAGACGGGATGAAGGCAAAGACCTTCGGCGCAGGCACCACCACCTTGCCGTCAACCCCGAGAATATGGAAGTTCTTCAAAGCGTTGGGCGCGCTGTGGAAGACCCACTCGTAAGAAAGCCCCGCCGTGAATCCCCTGTGCGGGAAATACCCGTCGTCAAAAGTGTCCGCCCGCGCGTCAAGGAACAATGACAGATAATCGTTGTTCAAAGCCTTTATGTCATATTCCCCAAACGCAAAATCCTGTGACAGGATGGACCTCACATTGAAATACCTGTTCCTCAGACCTCCCTTTATGTCGAAAAGCGACCATTTCAGATTTGAGATATAGGCCTCCTGCACAGTCTCGAAATATTTCAGATGCAAATCGGTCGGATAAATCCCGATGTCCTCCAGCATACTCAAGTTCATCCATCGGGCGTAGGCCTTGAAATTGAAGGTCGGGAGTTTCACCCCGTCGTAGGAGTAAACGACCTCAAGATAAGGATTCGCGCTGAGTTTCCCGGTGAAATTGAAGGTCGAGCCGTAGAGTTTCCGCACGTTCAGCCCCACATTCAACTGCACGGCGACGATTTCCTCGGAATCCGCC